>NZ_JAMFLZ010000019.1:0-1357 GCF_023502325.1 Jejuia spongiicola | reverse complement strand
AGAGTCTGTATGCCAACCTATTAAAGTAGCATCGTAGTTTTCTTGAGATAGGGTAGCATCAAAAAACATAAAACTCATTCTTGTAACATTACTAATATCCCAGTTGCCTATATTCTGGTTAAAATTTCTTGCTCCATTAAACATATTATTCATAATAATTGCTAACTCTGTATTCCAGCCACTAATGTTTTGGTTAAAAGATGTATTATTTTGAAACATACCATCAAAACGAGTTGTACTAGATGTATCCCAGCCACTAATATTTTGATTGAAGGGTGAATTTGCAAAAACTCCTTGTAAATTATTCACATTTTCAATATTCCAGTTATCAAGCGGTTGATTAAAAGGAGTGTTTCTAAACATATTTGACATTGTTGTAACAGCACTTACATTCCAATTATTGACGGCAGAATTAAATAAGGTGTTTTGAAATATTCGTTCCATATCAGTAATTGTGCTTACATCCCAATTGTTAATAACTCCTCCATTATCTACAAAAGAACTGCAGAACCAAAACATGTTTTCCATTGAAGTGGCTTGACTTAAATTTGGAGTGTCAGTTGCGTTCAGTACTAAATTACTACAACCTCGAAAAGACTGAGCCATAGACGTCCAAAGATTTGCCCCCCATTGTTCAATCGTTTGTATTTTGTCTTTATCTCCTGTATTGTTAAAATAGATTCTAGGGAAAACACCACGAATGGCAACAGTGTATGTACCAGCTGTTAAAGGAGTACTTGTAGTATTACCTGAAACATTGGTAGATTCAGCATTAAAAGTAGCACCATCATAACTCCAATCTACATCATAATTATAACCTGTTCCATTTGTAGGAATGGTAATAGTTTCATTTTCTTCAACCACCCAAGTGGTTATAAAATAATCTTCAACTCTACATCCAAGGCCACCATCAGTAATCGACCAATTAAAAGAAGTGTCTAAACTATTCCTAGCAAATATGGCAGAACAGTACTGACTACTGCCTCCATTAAAAGTTATATTATTAGGGACATCATCAATACCATTGTTAGCACCACCACTAGAGTCAGTATGCCAACCTATTAAAGTAGCATCGTAGTTTGGTGTAGATAATGTAACACCATTAAACATATCTGTCATTAATGTAACATTACTAATATCCCAGTTGCCTATATTCTGGTCAAAACTTTCAGCGAAAGAAAACATGCCAGACATATCAGTTACGTTAGAGGTATCCCAGTTATCAAGCGGTTGATTAAAAGGTGTGTTTCTAAACATATTGAACATTGATGTAACAGCACTTACCTTCCAATTATTGATGGGAGAATTAAATAATGTACCATGAAATACTTGTTGCATATTAGTAATCGTGCTTACC
>NZ_JAMFLZ010000018.1:0-1362 GCF_023502325.1 Jejuia spongiicola | reverse complement strand
TTACTTTTTATTATTAACGATTATTTTTTTAGTAAACCCTTGCATATTAGCTAATGTAATTCTAGCAATATATACACCATCGCTAAAAGTTTTAGTAGAATATGAGTAAGTATTTTTAACATCAGAGATCTTCTGATTTATAATACGCTTACCAGAGATATCAAATAAGTTAAAGGTTTTTATATCTAAAGCGTTAGGATTTTTAATTTTTAATTCAGCAATAGTATTGTTTTGAACAATATCAAAATCAGTAAAAGTATTATCGTCAATACTTAAAGCTTTATTATTGAAAGTGACTTCAAACCGGTTGTTGTAATTACCAGCCTCAAGATTCATATCAAAATCTTGAATTCTTAAATTCACATACAAATCATTTTCTTTATCATGAATATAAATAGGTTGATTACTATCAAAGTTTCGAATATCCGCTATTCTAATTCTAAGCGGCATGTTTTGAGCCAACTTAATGGATAAAGGTATTTTTAAATTTTGGTCAAAAGGTAAGGCTTCAGCTAAATAAGTTGCATTATCGTTAGAGAAGTAAGCATCAGAAGCCAAAATATCATCAGCGTGTATTTTAGATTCTAAACCACGATCAAAACCAAATGTAGCTTTATCATGAAAGTTTTCTAATAATTGTCTTGTATAGGTATTGTTAAAATCAATATTTAATCTAAAGCGTTTATAATCACTATGGGTTGCAAAGAAATCACTCTTAGCTACTTTGGTTTTAGTATTTGATGTTTTAAAAAACTCACTATCTGCATTGGTTTCTTTAACATAAGCACGATGTGCATTTTTGGCTTTAACGACGCCATCAGCGCTACCCTCAACCATAAACCCTTGCCCAATAGGTAAATAGCGTTGAGGTTGTTTTCCAGAAGGGCTACCGCTACCAGCACCATTAATATTACCACTTATATCATAAGTGCTAAAAGTTGCGGGTGTATAAGTTTCCATGAAGGGTGAAAACTCTTCAATAGTATAAGTGGCATAACCTCCGGAATAATCTACTAGTCGGTGAGAATTCACATTGGGATCTTGTTCCCAAAAATGTAGGGTTCCTGTTATTGTGTTTCTATTATCTGTATCCCATATGTAAGCATGGGCATCCATAGCCGAAGGATATGGATTACCAACTAGTGTAAATTGGTTTGTTAATACAGCAACATCAATGGTGCCAGTGTTGGGTTTGCCTCTAAAATCGTAATTCTGATTGTCACCGGGGTTATTAGCACTGGTTCCAGCAGTTCCTTTCATAGTAAACCCTTCACCAGGGTTTATAGTTGTGTTACCTAAAACATGAATCCATTCGGAATACTCATCCGAGGCGATAAACTTCCAAATCCAATAAGGTTCAAT
>NZ_JAMFLZ010000017.1:0-1694 GCF_023502325.1 Jejuia spongiicola | reverse complement strand
CAGTCATTTTAAGGAAATAGAAAAAGTTAACTATTCTTCTATTCTTCTAGTTTTTTTGCATTCGAAACCTTTTTGCTACCCTAAATACAATTCTTTTTTCCGTTTCAAAAGCTAATTTTGCAATACCCTCTAAAATTTCAAAATACATATGCTTATACTTATGCTAATACACACACCTAAAAACCTTCCGTACAGCCATTACTATATTTTATTTTTTACCAATGGCAACCACATAAACCGCACAAGTTAGAAAACATTGATATAGATATTATTATGATCAATTATGGTAAAGGAGAACTGCAAATACAAAACTTAGAGCTTGTTATTATTGCCCCTTTAATATTAACTCATAAAAAAATGAATAATACACATAAACCATAATGGTAACCTTTTTTGCTATCCTAACTTTTATTAAGGGTTATACCTATAACTTATATATATTTTAAAAAACATGAAACTCATAGCCAATAAATATTTACATTTTTTACTATTGTCCTTTTTTACTGTATGTATTATAAATGCACAAAGTTTTATAACCACTTGGGTGGTTGAAGAAAATGAAACCATTACTATTCCTACAACTGGAACAGGTTATAATTATGATGTAGATTGGAGTTATGATGGTGCTACTTTTAATGCTGAATCTACCAATGTTTCAGGTAATGCTACAAGTACTACTTTAACAGCTGGCACATACATTGTTGCTATTCGTGGTGCGTTTCCTAGAATCTATTTTAACAATACAGGAGATAAAGATAAAATTCAAACTGTAGAGCAATGGGGATCAAATTCTTGGACCTCGATGGTCCAGTCTTTTCGGGGGTGTAGTAATTTAGTGCTAAACGCAACTGACACTCCAAATTTAAGTCAAGTCACTTCAATGCAACGTATGTTTTTAGAGTGTAGTTCTTTTGTAGATAATGGAGGAGCTATTAACAATTGGGAAGTAAGCACAATTACTAATATGCAACAAGTATTTCAAGGTACATTATTTAATTCCCCCATCAATAATTGGGAGGTAAGTGCTGTTACATCAATGTCAAATATATTTAGAAACACTCCTTTTAATCAACCCCTTGATAACTGGGATACCTCTAGCGTAACCAATATGTCTGGTATGTTTCGTGATGCTAAAAATTTTGACCAGAATATAGGAAACTGGGATATTAGTAATGTTACAAGAATGGTTGAAATGTTTTTTGATGCTACCCTATCTCAAGAAAACTATGATGCTACTTTAATAGGTTGGCATACAGACACAAGTGGTGGTGCTAACGATGGTATTGATGATATCCCTTCTAATATAAATTTTCATGGAGGTCGTAGTCAATACTGTAGAGCAGAAACTGCTTGGAATAGTTTAAACACTACTTTTAATTGGACGATTACTGATAGTGGTAACGCATGTACAACTGAAGATTATTTTATAACCACTTGGATGGTTGAAGAAAACGAAACCATTACCATTCCTACAACTGGAACAGGCTATAATTATGATGTAGATTGGAGTTATGATGGAATTACTTTTAATGCTGAATCTACCAACGTTTCAGGTAATGCTACAAGTACTACTTTAACAGCTGGTACATACACTCTTGCCATTCGTGGTGTTTTCCCTAGAATATTTTTTAACAATACAGGAGATAAAGACAAAATTCAATCTGTAGAGCAATGGGGGACAGATACTTGGACGA
>NZ_JAMFLZ010000016.1:0-4132 GCF_023502325.1 Jejuia spongiicola | reverse complement strand
AAAACTAATAGCGAAGTTTGCTGTTCCTGCTGAGGTTGGAGTTCCAGTGATGTCTAGGCTCAAGTTCCCAGCACCGTTAGCCAGCGTTCCTGCTTGAATGGTAGCTGTTAGTCCCGTTACTCCCGTAGAAGCGGTTGGTGATCCTGAGCCGTATGCTGCTCCGTTACCTCCTGTATAAGGAATGGTTGCTGTTCCAGTATACGCTGTATTTTCTGTTGCTGTAGCTGGTGATGCTGTACCTGCTGCGCAGTCTAAGTTTGCTACTGTAGCATTTAATACATCTACAGTAAGTGAGTAGGTACAGGTCTGCCCTCCAAAACTAATGGCAAAGTTTGCTGTTCCTGATGCTGTTGGCGTTCCTGTGATGTCTAGGCTCAAGTTCCCAGCACCGTTAGTAAGTGTTCCTGCTTGGATGGTTGCTGTTAGTCCGGATACCCCTGTTGAGTTGATCGGTGATCCTGCACCGTATGCTGCTCCGTTACCTCCTGTATAAGGAATGGTTGCTGTTCCAGTGTATGCTGTATTTTCTGTAGCTGTTGCTGGTGAGGCAGTTCCTGCTGCACAGTCTAAGTTTGCTACTGTTGGAGTTAATGGATCAACCGTTAGTGAGTAGGTACAGGTTTGTCCACCAAAACTAATAGCGAAGTTTGCTGTTCCTGCTGAGGTTGGAGTTCCATCAACGAAAAACGTAATAAATCCATTACCATTTGCAAGCGTTCCTGCACCAATAACACCTGTCAATCCTGTTACTCCAGTAGAGCTAATAGGAGTTCCATTTCCATAACTACTTCCGTTACCACCTGTGTAAGGTATACTTGCCGATCCTGCATAAGCAATATTCTCTGTGGCTAATGGTGGTGATGCAAGTGCACTCGCACAGTCTAAGTTTAATACGGTAGCGCTCAATACATCAACTGTAAGTGAGAAGGTACATGTTTCTCCTCCAAAGCTAATGGCAAAGTTTGCTGTTCCTGATGTTGTTGGCGTTCCTGTGATGTCTAGGCTCAAGTTCCCAGCTCCGTTGGCAAGCGTTCCTGCTTGGATGGTTGCTGTTAGTCCGGATACTCCTGTTGAGTTGATCGGTGATCCTGCACCGTATGCTGCTCCGTTACCTCCTGTATAAGGAATGGTTGCTGTTCCAGTGTATGCTGTGTTTTCTGTAGCTGTTGCTGGTGAGGCAGTTCCTGCTGCACAGTCTAGTGTTGCAACTAATACAGAAGGGACAGTACAGTTATTAAACCAATTTGTACCATTGTACCATTCTAGACAATGCACGTCTAAATTGTAAATAATGAGTCCTTCTGCTGGAGATTGGATAGCATCTCTCTGAGCTGTAGTCATTCTAGGAGCTAGTAATCCTTTATCAGTACTTGTAATATCTAATGCAGAGGAAGGGTCTGGATTATTGGTTCCAATAGATTCTTGCGCATTGGAAACTGCCACCACTGTAAAAAGTGCGGTGCTTAGCAAGATGCTTTTTATATTGAATTTAAAACTTTTCATTGTATGTTTTTTTAAATAGTTATAGCTAAATAAAAACGGAATATTTATTTCCGCTTTCGCGAAAATTTTTTAGTTAATGATGAACCAGTTTGTGCCATCGTTTTGTAACACAAATGTTTGGTAAGGGACAGTTGTAGTTCGTGTTGCAGCACCATCTATAGTTGCTCCAGCACCATTTAATACCATACTGTTTACCGTAGCATCTATCTTTTTTACCACGTATTTTTTACCTAATACTGGTGTTGGTAAGGTAACCGTAACACTTCCTGCTGTAGCATCTATCAAAATAGTAGCATCGTCTGCAATTACTGCGTAATTAGCTGTTTCTGTACGAATAGCTGCCGTAGTGGCTATTGTGCTACTTGTTGTACTTTTAAGTTCCCCTGTAGTAGCATCTGCTGTTACAACAAGATCTGTGGCAAGGTCTGCTCCTGTAAGATCACTTACGCGCACTTTACCATTAACTTCTAGTTTTTCATTAGGCGTTGCTGTACCAATACCAATTTTAGCTGTAGTTAAAGCTGGAAATGTATTTACATCTATACCATAAATTACATTAGCTATATTAAGTTGGTTACTTCCAAATCGATCTGGAACATCAGTATTAGTACTACTACCTATAACAATATTATTATTACCATTTTGAAGACCATTTCCAGCTACATACCCTAAGAAAAGATTATGATTACCTACAAAGTTGTTCCCAGAAAAAACTCCAATAGACGTATTATTACTTGAATTTGTAAGCTGTCTTAAGGCAGTACTACCTATAGCTACATTAGAACTACCTGATGTAATATTTAAAAGAGTATTATTACCAACACCTATATTTAAAGATCCAGTACCTGCATTTGTGCCATTAGCACCTACACCTGCATCACTTGTAATATGATTACGATTACCAACCACTCTTAAATCGGCATCAAAATTCGATTGAGGAATACTTTTTAACTCTCCTGTAGCGGCATCTGCTGTTACAATAAGGTCTGTAGTAAGGTCTGCACCCATAAGGTCACTTACACGTACTTTACCATTTACCTCTAATTTTTCATTAGGAGTATCAGTTCCAATACCTACATTACCAGATGCTTCAGCAGTCATAATAAGATTATTTGTACTAACATCTACAATACCTATAGCATCACGCGAAGGTGTGTATGCTATTTTCATTTTACTCACAGATTGCTCTCTAAAGAAAATTTGAGATTCAAAACCAGTTTCAGAGTCAATAGCAATATTAGCATTACCACCCTCTTGAATATGCAATGAAAATGGTGTTGGAGTACTAATTCCAATACCAACATGTCCCATAGTGTAAATATCTTCAGTATTCTCTGTAGCTCCCATATTATCATCTGTACCAAACCAAGGTTCGTTTACAGCAGCTAAACTTGCAGCTGAAACTGCTTTTAGTTCACCTGTAACATCGTCTGCTGTTACTATAAAGTCAGGATTAACCAATGGGTCTGAATCAACTCCCGTAAGGTCACTTACACGTACTTTACCGTTTACTTCTAGTCTTTCATTAGGAGTCATTGTACCTATACCTACATTTCCAAGCTCATTAATCCTAATTCTCTCGTTTCCATCCGTTACAAACCTTAAGTTATCTGGGGCATTATTAATATTTGACATACCAGTATTTGTATCATTTAAAAAAGAATAGTTTGGGATTCTCTGTTGATTAGCATCAGCTATTCTCAAAGCCATATGAGTTTGATTACCTATACCAGCTAGCTCCATAAATGTTCCTTTAGGGAGATATGTAAATCTTAATTTTGAAGTCGTTGTAGTAATATCATAAGTATTAGAAGGCAATATATTATTAGCCAAAGTTATTCTTAGTCCACCAGCTACATGCAAGTCATTTCCTGGTGAGGCTGTACCAACACCTACATTCCCTAGAGAATAAATGTCTTCCGTATTATCTGTAGCTCCCATATTATCGTCTGTACCAAACCAAGGCTCGTTGGTTATTGGGTTTTGATTTATCCACAGAGTTCCATTAAAAGTCCAAACATCACCTGTAGATTCATCTATGTAAACACTTCCAGCTGCTCCAGTAGTTCCGTTTCCGTTTGGATCTCCTGTTCCTGTTTGGGTAATATCAAAGCTTATAACTGTATTATCGGCAGCGGTGTGTGTAAAAGTGCCATCGCCGTTATCTTGTAATACATCAGAATTGGTATTTATTACGTTGATAATCTCATTATAAATATCACCTTGATTCTGAATATTTGTGACTACATTTCCAATTACATCTACTGTAATAGTATCTCCATTTGCATTGGTAAACGTATACGTACCATCTCCGTTATTGGTCATGGTAGTTGTATTGGCATCAAAAGTTACTATCGTGCCATCGGCTGCGGTATGAGTGAAAGTACCGTCGCCATTGTCTTGTAATACATCAGAATTGGCATTAATTACGTTGATAATCTCATTATAAATATCACCTTGATTCTGAATGTTGGTCACAACGTCTCCAATTACATCTACTGTAATGGTATCTCCATTTGCATTAGTAAACGTATAAGTACCATCTCCGTTGTTAGTCATGGTAGTTGTATTAGCATCGAAAATCACTATCGTGCCGTCGGCTGCGGTGTGTGTAAAGGTACCATCGCCA
>NZ_JAMFLZ010000014.1:0-7878 GCF_023502325.1 Jejuia spongiicola | reverse complement strand
CTCATTCTTGACTTTTTCTTTTTAACCGAAAATGAGATAAAACTTTTCAGATAAACTACTTTTTTTGGTTTTTAACACAGGTCTTGAAAAGTAACGAAATATGAGTGAATTTTAGTCATTTTAAGAAAATAGAAAAACTTAACTATTCTTCTATTCTTCTAGTTTTTTTGTATTCGAAACCTTTTTGCTACTCTAAATATAATCCTTTTTTGCATTACAAAAACTAACTTTGTAACAAGCCCTCATTATAAAGTATTGAGGCGATTAATAGCTTTAAACCACTGGTAGTATTTACCAGTGGTTTATTTATTTTAAAAATCTATAAGGCGGGCTAAAAATTGTAATACCAATTGAATTAACTTTTATAAATGGAATTTGTATCGAGAATCTAGTCTTCGTGTTTAAAACCTGTTCTTGATACAATTTTCTATTGAAAATCACTCGAACTTACATTTAGTTTAACCTAATAAATCAAAATACACAACTACCTGCTAAACGCTACTAGGCTTTGAGAACGAAGATACAAAAAGTGGCAGACGATAGGGTTAATTTTAGCGCGGCCAAGCGGAAATTAATCTTATCAGCCCTCCTCTCTTATTGAATTTTCCTTAGAAAATTTAATGTGGGAGTTCGATGATGTTCGAATCAAATTGATTTTAGTACTGACGATGGCTTCTGTTTTCCCTTCACGGCAGTAAAGTAAATAAGCCTCGTAGCTATTTTATTTAGCAAGTGTATGAATTCCATCGGGTTTTAATGAGTATCATACTTATTTAAAAATGGGATTTTCCACTTTATAGTTAATATTGTTTTGCAAGACAAATATTGACTATAAACAAAAGTACACTCTTTAAACGTATTATAAAACAATAATTTTAACCGAAAATGAGATAAAACTTTTCAGATTAACTTCTTTTTTTGGTTTTTAACACAGTTCTTGAAAAGTAATGAAATATGAATGAATTTCAGTCATTTTAAGAAAATAGAAAAACTTAACTATTTTTCTAGTTTTTTTGTATTCGAAACCTTTTTGCTACTCTAAATACAATTCTTTTTTCCGTTTCAAAAGCTAATATTGCAATACCCTCTAAAATTTCAAAATAAACCGCACAAGTTAGAAAACATTGATATAGATATTATATATGATCAATTACTGTAAAGGAGAACTGCAAACACAAAACTTAGAGCTTGTTATTATTGCTCCTTTAATATTAACTCATAAAAAAATGAATAATAAATAATAATCCTATGAAAAAGCTATTACAAATTCTTTTATATATCCCTTTTATAACTTTTGCTCAAACCCAAATTGGAGGTGATATTAATGGTAAAACAGTGGTTGATAATTTTGGGAATAGTGTTGTAAGTCTTTCAGAAGATGGAAGTACTTTTGCTGCACTTTTTAATGATGAAAATGGTGATGCATTCCAAAACTCCTTTACAACCACTTGGACTGTAACTGATGCAGACGAAATTACCATTGCTATTAATCCTGACGCTACGGGAAATTATAATTATACCATTGATTGGGGCGATGGAACCATTGAAAGTGGTAAAACAGGAAATGCCTCTCACACCTATTCAAATAACTCAGGCACAAATGATTACCAAATAAAAATTACCGAAGATTTTCCTGCCATTCGGGTAAGTCTTTCGGGTGATGAAGAAAAACTAAAATCTATAGACCAATGGGGGGAGATTAAATGGGAAACCATGTATCAAGCCTTTAGAGATTGTAAAAACATGCAGGTTAATGCTACAGATGCCCCTGATTTATCTCTGGTAACAACAATGTACCGCATGTTCTATAGTTGCACCGCATTTACAGGGCATGAATCTATAAACACATGGCATTTAAATTCTATTGAAGATTTAAACAGTATGTTTAGAGGTTGTGAAAACTTTAACCAAGATTTAAATAGTTGGGATACAAGTAACGTTGTAGAAATGAGCTATATGTTTCAGGATGCGTTGGCTTTTAACGGCAATATTTCTAGTTGGGATGTCTCTCAAGTGGGCGCAGATGGTGTAGGAGATACTCAAAAAATGTTTAATAATGCTGTTAAGTTCAATCAAGATATTTCAAGCTGGCAATTTAAAGAAAATGCAGATTTTACTGGAATGTTTGAGGGCGCTATAGCATTTAACCAACCATTACCTAATTGGATTAATACTAATGTTGACGGATTAAAGATGTCAGAAATGTTTAAAGATGCTAAAGCATTTAACCAAAATTTAAGTTCTTGGGATGCAAGTAAAATAAAAGTTATGAGCAACATGTTTAATGGTGCTATATCATTTAATCAAAATTTAAGTTCTTGGGTTTTAAGCGGTTTAACAGCAGAGACTAACACTACCATGATGAATAATATGTTTGATAATTCTGCTATGAGCAGAGCAAACTATGATGCCACATTAATAGCTTGGGCTAATAACGAAAACACCCCTAGTGATGTGACACTAGGTGCTTTAAGTATTGAGTATTGTACTGCAGAAATCGAAAGACAATCTTTAATAGACAATAAAGGATGGACGTTTGTAGGTGATACTAAATGCCCAAACATTATTTATGTAGACCTTAACGGTAATAATACAAACGGGACTGATTGGGCAAATGCCTATACCAGTATAAAAACAGCTATAAATAATGCTAATAAAGGTGATCATATATATATAGCAATTGGTACATACCAAGAGGGTGTTATAACAATAAATAGTGGTAAAGACTTAGTAATTAAAGGGGGTTACAATACTACTACAAATATACAAGAAGACTATTCAACCTTAGATGGTCAAGAGTCCAATAATATTTTAAGCACTTCCCTCTTAACAAATAACACCCTTTTTGACCATTTAATAATCACTAATGGAGGTAATGTAAATAACGGAGGTGGGATGCTAAATTCTGCATCTTCTCCAACACTTACCAATGTCATCTTTACTAAAAACACAGCTTTTCTTGAAGGCGGTGGGATGTACAATGCAAATAATTCCTCTCCAGTGCTTATCAATGTTACCTTTGTAGAAAATGCTTCAGGTAAAAACGGTGGTGGGATGGCTAATTTCGCTTCTACCTCCACCTCACCTACCAATCCAATAATACTTACCAATGTAATATTTTATAAAAATACAGCTGTTAACAATGGTGCTGGCATGTTTAATCATAGCTCTAACCCTACACTTATAAATGTTACCTTTACTGGAAACACATCTGAAAATCTAGGTGGCGGAATGCAAAATAATATTCAGGCAAAACCTCTGCTTTACAATACCGTATTTTATAACAATAGCGCTGGCACGAATGGTGATATTTCAGATATCGCTGGCGATGGGACCATAAATACCAGTTCTAGCCACAATGCCTCTGATAAAAATGAAAGTATTCTTGATAATAATATCGCCTTTGTACAACTTACTCAAAACCCATTTACAAATAGTACAGATCCTGCTGGAGGTGATGATGAATTTGGAACCGCTGATGATGGCCTTATACCTAATACCCCAGATTTAATTGATAAAGGAGATGATAACAAAAATAATGAAACTTTTGATTTAGCAGGTCAAATCCGCTTATTTAATACCATAGATATAGGTGCTTATGAACGACAATCAACCCTAAGCATCAACTCTAATAACATATTAAAAAAACACATACACCTATACCCTAACCCAACGGCATCCAAACTATTTATTAGCAACCCTTTAAATATCAATTTAAAAACTATAAGTATACATGATATTTCTGGAAGGCTAATTTTAACGAAAACCATAAAAACAAACACCGCAGAACAATCTATTAATATAAGTAAACTATCTAGTGGTATATATCTGTTAAGTTTAAAAAGTGATACAGAGAATATGACTAAACGTATTATAAAACAATAATTTTTAACTAAAAAATGAGATAAAACTTGTTCAGATAATGTGTTTTTTGAAGAGCATAGTACCCTACGCATAAAAATGCAATTAAATATTAGTGAATTTCAGTCACTTATAGAAATAGAAAAAGCTCAAAAAAGCTCCTGATTTTTTCGTTTATAACCTTTTTGCATCCCCCAATACGTGCCTTTTATATACTTTAAAAGTTATTTTGTGAATAAATAATTATTAACCTCTTAAACTTTAAATACTAACAATATAAAATGACCTATAACAATTCATTGATACTAACCAAGATGTTCAATGACGAATACATCTCTGTCAATTAAAAACAATGAATTTAAACTGATGAAAAATACATCAACAAACAGGCAGCAAAACTATACCCTTATTAAAAAAGTAAATTAATGAAAAAGTATCTTAAAAAAAATAGACTAGAATTGTTTTTATGTATATTTTATTTAATAATTATTGATATAATCCTTTATGTATTTTGACAGAATCCTGTCAATCCAAGCAAATATCAAGTGAAATATTGAAACTTCATTAAAAATGAAGAGATTCGGCATTTCTAAATTATTTACCCTTTTGTAAAGTCTAGAAAATAGATAACTTGATCAAAAAAAAGAAAAATCACAAACATAAATTTTATTCAAATTTTTATCAATTTTACCTTAATAATTAAATTAAAAACGAGAACAACTAGTCTAAAAATTAACGGCACTTATTATAATAGGGTTAATTACTTTGATTTACTTTAAAAGTGATGATTGTGATTTGAAACCTCGTATAAAAAAAATGATAGTGCTGGATACGGAAATATAGATGCTTCCATGTCATCATGCGAGCAACCTCAAAACTAAGTATTAAACTCAGATGATATTGATGATGACAATTAAGGTTATAAACTTCAATACGGTGTGCAAAGGAGAAGCATAACATTTAGTAATATGAGAAATGACGACTAGACCTTAGAAGAAAATCAAGATAGAATTACACCCAATGTTTGGCTAACAAGAAAAAACAAAGGCTAGATATTCAATATTTTAGAGAATTCAGATTCTGAAGATGAATCTCCTGTCGATACAGAATAGGCAATTGGTTCTATATCTGATGGTATTGAAGCATTGGTCTTCAGTAGCTAGGTAGCCGGCTGTGTGTGTGTGTGTGTGTGATGATACTAATGCAACATGTCCTCCTTGCTTTATTAATGCTCCTATGCTGGCATCTCATAACGGATAACATCTACATCGACTTTGTGGTTTCTTCGCGCAATGGAGCAACAGTAGCATCTCATGAATATATAGGAGAACGGACCTATGATTCAGAAAAAGGGAAAGTAACTTATCAATGTTAAACAAAAGCCATGATTAGTTTACTATTTACGAAAGCGCCTTTACTCTTTGAAAAAAGGTGTATTAGAATGCTCCGTTATTAAGCATTATAAAATGCTTAATAGTTCGCCTATTTCGTATTTGCAACCTTTTTGCTACCTTAAATATGCTTTAATCCATCCTTATTAACGGTATTTTTGATTTTATAAAAATCTCTCAATATACCTCACTTTTATTGTCTCAAAAAACATAAATTCATGATGTATTACTCTCTCAAAACTATTATTACATCCTTTTTATTATACTTTGCAATAACAAGCATACAGGCCCAAGACGCAGATTATTTTATAACCACTTGGGTAGTTGCCGAAAACGAAACCATTAGGATTCCTACATATGGAATAGGTTATAATTATGATGTAGATTGGAGTTATGATGGAGTTACTTTTAATGCAGAATCTACCAATGTTTCAAGAGATGTTACAAGTGCTAATTTAACAGCAGGTACATACACTGTTGCTATTCGTGGTGCGTTTCCTAGAATTAATTTTAACAATACAAATATAGGTAATATAAAATATAAAATACAAACGATTGAACAATGGGGGACAGGTACTTGGACTTCTATGGAAGAAGCATTTTATGGTTGTAGTAATTTAGTCGTCAACGCAACCGATATTCCAAATTTATCTAGTGCAACAAGTACTAGAAGAATGTTTCAAGATGCAAGTTCATTAGTAGATAATGGAGGAAAAATGGGTGATTGGGACATGAGTAGTATAACTGATATGGGGCTTATGTTTGCTAATGCAACATCTTTTAATGCCCCTATTAATAATTGGAATACTAGTAATGTAGAAGAGTTTTTCAGAGCATTTCAAGACAGTTTTTTTGATCAAAGTTTAGGCAATTGGGACATTAGTAGTGCAACCAATATGGTTGGGATATTTAATAATGTGAGTTTATCTACAACAAACTATGATGCTACTTTAATAGGTTGGTATACTGACTCAAGTGGTGGTGCTAACGATGGTATTGATGATGTTCCTTATAATATAATTTTTGATGGAGGAAACAGTCAGTACTGTATAGCTGAAACTGCTTGGAATAGTTTAGACACTACTTTTAATTGGACGATTACTGATGATGGCCTTGCATGTACAACTGAAGATTATTTTATAACCACTTGGGTGGTTGAAGAAAATGAAACTATTACCATTCCTACAACTGGAACAGGCTATAGTTATGATATAGATTGGAGTTATGATGGCGCTACTTTTAATCCAGAAGCTACCAATGTTTCTGGTAATGCTACAAGTACTACTTTAACAGCTGGTACATACACTCTTGCCATTCGTGGTGTTTTCCCTAGAATCTATTTTAACAATACAGGGGATAAAGATAAAATACAAACGATTGAACAATGGGGTACAAATATTTGGACTTCGATGGAACAGTCGTTTCGAGGGTGTAATAATTTAGTACTAAATGCAACTGACACTCCAAATTTAAGTCAAGCCAC
This sequence comes from Jejuia spongiicola, assembly GCF_023502325.1. Classification (NCBI taxonomy): domain Bacteria; kingdom Pseudomonadati; phylum Bacteroidota; class Flavobacteriia; order Flavobacteriales; family Flavobacteriaceae; genus Jejuia; species Jejuia spongiicola. Next base: position 1,143 of record NZ_JAMFLZ010000014.1, on the reverse strand, counting down.
TTCAATGCTAGGTATGTTTTTAGAGTGTAGCTCTTTTGTAGATAATGGAGAGGCTATTAACAATTGGAATGTAAGCACAATTACTAATATGCAACAAGTATTTCATGGTACATTGTTTAATTCTCCCATCAATAATTGGGAGGTAAGTGCTGTTACAACAATGTCAGATATGTTTAGAAACACACCTTATAATCAACCGCTTGATAACTGGGATACCTCTAACGTAACTGATATGTCTGGTATGTTTCTAAATAACACATCTTTTAATCAACCCATTGATAACTGGGATATCAGTAATGTTACAACAATGAATCTTATGTTTCGCAATACTACCCTATCTCAAGAAAACTACGATGCTACTTTAATAGGTTGGCATACAGATACAAGTGGTGGTGCTAATGATGGTATTGATGATATCCCTTCTAATATAACTTTTCATGGAGGCAGTAGTCAGTACTGTACAGCAGAAACTGCTTGGAATAGTTTAAACTCAACCTTTAATTGGACGATTACTGATGGTGGCCTTGGATGTACAACTGAAGATTATTTTATAACCACTTGGGTGGTTGAAGAAAGTGAAACCATTACCATTCCTACAACTGGAACAGGCTATAGTTATGATGTAGATTGGAGTTATGATGGTGCTACTTTTAATCCAGAAGCTACCAATGTTTCAGGTAATACTACAAGTACTACTTTAACAGCTGGTACATACACTGTTGCTATTCGTGGTGCGTTTCCTAGAATCTATTTTAACAATACAGGAGATAAAGATAAAATACAAACGATTGAACAATGGGGGGCAAATACTTGGACCTCTATGGAACAGTCTTTTCAGGGGTGTAGTAATTTAGTACTAAATGCAACAGACACTCCAAATTTAAGTCAAACCATTTCAATGCTAGGTATGTTTTTAGAGTGTAGTTCTTTTGTAGATAATGGAGGTGCTATTAACAATTGGAATGTAAGCACAATTACTAATATGCAACAAGTATTTCATGGTACATTATTTAATTCTCCCATCAATAATTGGAAGGTAAGTGCTGTTACAACAATGTCAAATATGTTTAGAAACACTCCTTTTAATCAACCCCTTGATAACTGGGATACCTCTAGCGTAACTAATATGCTTGGTATGTTTTA
>NZ_JAMFLZ010000013.1:0-9430 GCF_023502325.1 Jejuia spongiicola | reverse complement strand
GGAGGAGTTGTATCAACAACGGTTATTGTTTGGGTTGCTGTTTTGCTATTTCCACAAGCATCAGTTAATGACCAAGTACGTGTAATAATATATTCGCTATCACAACTCTCAAGAGCATCACTATCGGAAAATGTAGCATTAAGACCATTAGTAGTGCAGCTAAATGCTTCGTCAGTAACATCTCCTGTAATAGTTAAATCTGTAGCATCTTCATCGCATTTTATAGTTACAGCATTTGGGACAGTAAATGTTGGTGGTGCGACATGAATTGTTATTGTTTGGGTTGCTGTTTCTAGATTGTCACAAGTATCGGTAATTGTAAATGTTCTTAGTACTGTAATCGGGCAATTATCATCAGATGTTATTTCATCAATATAAGTTATACTCTCAATATTAAAATCATCTGAAGCATTGTAATTAGTATTTGATGCAAAAATTGATTGTACATCGTCAGATTGTGTATCGCTATATACAAAAATGGCATTATCTACGGTTATTGAATCTGTAGAACAACCTTCAAAACTAATGGTTTCCGGTATTGTTATTTCAGGACTTTCAACATCATCTGTTTCAATAGTACAATTAATTTTAAATTCACATCCGTTGTCATCCGTTACTGTTACATTATAAATACCAGCAGTTAATCCCGTAGCTGTTGCTGTTTTTTGTGCACTATCATCATCCCATAAGTATGTGTAGGGAGCTGCACCTTCAGCAGGAGTTACAGTTGCTTCACCTGTGGCTTCATCAATACATCCCGCATTGGTAGTTTCAATAGTTGCTGTTAGTGTGGTTGGTAATGCTAAATTGTTAGATTGAGCTTCTAAATTAGATAAACAACCAGGTTCGCCGTAAGTTGCTGAATATATTAAGTCAGCCACTAAACTACCCTGAAAATCCAAAGTGCCATTGTAGGTAAAGGTCCCGTTACTATCAGTTGATGTTCCAATCTCTATTCCATTTAATTTAAAGGACCATGAGAATTTATTCGAAGTTGTTTCACAACCACCTTGATTTAATAAATTACTAGAATAGTTAATAGATTCGCATCCATCTCTTGCTATTTGTGGATTGATTTCGGGGCAAGGAACACATATGCTTATAATAGTAAGCATTTCAGAAACTTGTGTACAAGAAGAATTTTCATAATTAATTTCAGAAGAGACAGCGGAATCCATTGTACCGCATATCCCTTCGCTAGCCTTTATGGTATAATTTAAAGTTACTGTTTCATCATAAATATTATTTATAGCCCAATTAATGGTTTTACCAGAAACAGAAGCAATTCCTTTACTGGGGGCTAAATCACTAGAAACTAAAGAAAAATCATCTCCAATAATTTCTTTTACAATAGGTATACCTGGTATTTGCCTTGCAGCAGAAGTTAGTTGATTTATAATACTAGCATATATACCCGATAAGTCTGCACTACTATCTGTTACAAACGCACCAGAATTTTGAATAGCATCTAGTGTATTTATAGCATTAGTTCTTATTGCATTGTCAAGTGTTCCTCCTAACAAAGCAATAGTAAATATATTTTGAGTGTATTCTGTACCCGAGACGGTAGTAGTTTGAGCGTTTATACCAGCTTCTATAGCATCTTGTTTACAGATTGAGTTAACATCTATATTACTACAACCAATATTATACGAAGGATCATCAGGAAAGTCTCTGCCGTATGTAATATTTGCAGCACCATCAGACAAAAGAATAATGTTTCGGTTCGTTACACAATCAAAAGTACCGTTAGTAGTAAACTCTTGGTCTGCTTTTTTAAGGGCTTCTTGTGTGTTTGTATTTCCTCCAACAGTTATAGCATTAATTGCCTCTATAGCCTCTTGACGACCATTGGCAACCGAATTAGAGTCATCTCCATCATCAGCGGTTAAAGGTAGATCAATTGAAACAAAAAAAGAAAAACTTATTATAGATATTTTATTCAGCCCTGTTGGGTTATTATCAAAAAATGTATTTACAAACTCAATAGCTGCCTCCTGTGCATGTATAATGCTTTGTCCTTCCATACTGCTAGACTTATCTATTATCAATACTACTTCTTGGGCTTGATCAGGAGGCACACCAATTATTTCTAAAGTAACATCAAACTGGTTGCATTCACTTGTGTTTTCTGTAACAAACCTATTAATTGTTATCTCGTCTTGTCCTAATAATGTGTTTAGTGACAACATAAAAAATAGAGTAAAAACAAACTTTAGTATTTGTTGCTTAGTTTCCTTTTGGAATTGTAATTCTTTTTTCATTAGTCTTATATTTTAATTGGGGAAAGCTTGACTTAGATTAATAGTTAACTAGTTTCTTTTCGTTTTTGGAATGTATACACTTAGATATGCTTTTAATAGGACTAGACACACGCATATTTTGTATGGTCAAATATAAATGGTACAACTAAAAAGTTTTGAAATTTTGAGGTAGCAAAAAGGTTTCACTGCTTAAAAAGAACTATTCTATGATATTGACATCAGTTACTATTAAGTATGCAATCAATAAATTAACAAAAATTTGCACTGTTCATTTAGAAGTTAGGATGCTTTTATTACTTTTATTATATCATCGTTTGAGTCTACCCCTATTTTTTTACGAATACGGTGGCGCATAGATTTGATTGCAGAAATAGAAGTATTTTTGAGGTTACTAATTTGGGGGGTTTTTAAGCCTAAAGACATTAAGCAAAGAAGCTCTTTTTCCTTCGAGTTTAATTCTGGGAATTGGTTTTCCAGTTTGATTTTAAAGTCTAAACATACATCATTAAGAAAGTGTTGAAGTTCTATGGTTGCTTCAGCATTCCCGTTTTCAGAAAGCAAAGATGCTTTCAATGACCTTAACGCCATATTTACCTCATTTTCATTGCATATTTGTAATATTTTAGTTATTTCTCGTGTTGTTTTGCTTAGTAATTCTTGTGACATATAATTATTTAGCAATATTTCTTTAAGTTCAGACTCTCTTGCTGACAAAATTAGTTCGATTTTTTCCTTACTCCTATGTTCTGTCACGTTCATATCAGTTGGATGTATAGAAGAATGATGTGTGCTTTTCTTTTTAATGACCCATATATGAATGAGTACAGAAACTGTTATAATTAATAATAAATAGAATATTTTTTTCTGAGTTTTGTTATGAAAATTAAATAAATTAAAATCATTTAATTTTCTCACAACAAAACTATTTTTTTTGATAAAATTTGTAGCACTAGTTGTGACATAATCATTGTAATAATTATTACCATAACCCTCATTGATATTTGAGAGCAGATTGTTGTTAAATTGCTTTGTTTCTTTGATTATGTAATACATGCGCGTTATAACTAATGATACATCATATAAAGATGTCACTACAAAATCAGTTTGTAAGCTCCGATAGGTACCAAACCAACTTTTACTAGTTTGAAAGTTATTGTCAGTAGTGTTAATATAATATGGCTTTTGAGAAAATGATGATTGAAAAAATGTTGCTGTTAGTAAAATTAAATAAATTGATTTCATAATAATTTTTTTTGAGAGAGGGAGAGAGTTTAAAAAAAAATAATTTCTAGAATATGCTTTTAAGAGGTGTTATTTTGATTGAGATTCATATGCTATTGAATATTAATTAGGTTAAATTTTAGCTTTAAGAAGTCTTCAGAATGTGCAAAGTCAGTTCATACACATGAGTAATCTTCTTTTTAAGTAAAATAAGTGTGCCTTAGTGAGATATCTAAATAATTTAGGGTAGCAAAAAGAATCAAAGCAGGTGGTAAAAAGTTGCAACTAGGGCTATGCTATAGCGTTAAACGTGTTAAATAGCTGTTTTTCAATAACATAATGTTTGTTGGAAGCATTAAATGAATTTATAATATTATAATTAATATTTATAGTACTTTCAAAACACTACAGGGATAATTGTTTTATTTTCTTATCTATTATGAATGAATAATTACAGAGAATAATATATTTGACTACAAATCAAAAATTAGTTATATTATTCGAACATTATTATTGAATATATTTATAAGTAGAGATGGTTATAGAGTGCACGATTGCATACAAATCAAACTATTAGTCCTAGTTTGGAAAAGGGTCATATGAAAAAGAGAAATAACAAACCTTTGGGCTTTCATTCACATAGAACCATATAATTATGTTTCTATAAAAAAATTAGAAACTAATAATGAATAAGAGAAATATTCTTTAATCCCTTAAAGTATATATAGAAAGGCTAATTTTTGAGATAATGAAGTAGTAAAAGTTTTTAAGCCCTTAAAAAAGTAGAACGAATATGTCATCATAACTTTAAAACTATTCAGAAAGCCAAATTAACAACCTTTGAATTTAGCATTTACATTCTTTTCCATAAAGTAATGGAATTAAAATTTTGTGAAAATGAAAATATAGGAATTGGTCTTATAAAATTTGCCTGACTTCTTGTTACAAGCTCCCTTTCTGGTTGATGACTTAAATGTACTGCACTTTCTTTAAATTCATTTGTGATTTGTAAATATGGTTTTGAGATTTTTTATTTAAGCAATCTAAAAATTCATATTTGCATATCTATCCATAATTTTCACTAAAGACACTGAGAATTTAACAATTATTAATCTTTGTTATATATGTACAATAAATTATCCTAGCAAAAATAGATAAATACAATATGTTTGCCCAGTTAGTTCTATGAAGTCAGCTTAAAAATCAGAAGAAAGATATTTTTTATTGGTAGGTTAGGTTGGTGGTAATGAATAATAAACTAATTTTATTATAACTAAAACCTAAGTTATTCTGTAATTTGTCATGTAATAATTAAAATATATAAAAATTATGATATTTTCTTAAAAAATTATCGTGTAGAAATCATTTAAGTCTAAAATTACTCGTTTCCTTTTCCTTGTTAATCATTTCAATCACTTGAGAGTTTTTTTTACCTTTAGCAAAATTATTGCTAATCAAGTCATCTTTAAACTTTTTATAAAAAAGACTAAGGCTTTCTTCAATATGTGTATCTGTTGCCTTTTGTAGATGAATAATTCTTTTAGTTTGACTCAACATAAAATCTGTATTTCTTAATATAGCAGATTTATTTAACTTAGACATCTCTTTATAATTTTCAAAGAAAGAACTAATTCTTTTTTCAGTATCATTGTATTTTTTAATAATCCTTATTTGTAAAACTAATACTATAAGTGCTGATAAAAGTACAAATGAATTTGTTAAGATAAAAGGTTCCATAGTTTTTAAGATTTTAAGTTTTTATATATCAAAATGGTGTTTTTACTTTTTAAAGCAATGTTTTTTTTAGACTATGTAATTAAATTACAACTTAGATAAAAGTATAAAAGCTATACCAATATTTGTTGATTTTATGGGATGCAAAAGGGTTGCGTTGTATTGAATATCTATAAAAAGATTAGATAAAAGTAGTTTGTTGTAAATTTGATAGGATCATAGTTAATCGATTCGTTTAAGAATAGATGCTTAAAAAAATTGAAAATCTACTAATTGTTTTCTTTTTATGCGCAGTTATTTTTCTTGAAAGTTCAGGTTGTTGCTGAAATTGACGTTGCCAGAATTATTTTTGATACAGAAGTTCCTTCTCAGGATATTGCTATTCCATTTACTATTTAAAGGGTAGATTTTACTCCTAATTCCATTACTTTAGATTAAGCACTAGATGAAAATGAATTTATGAAGTATGGAAGCGATACCTTGCAATAGGAGGGGAGTCGGTTATTTTTTGGCATGAGAGATAAGGATACGGCTGGGATTTTTGTAAAAAACTGCATTCTACAAAATATCAATTTACCTGTTAATAAAGAATTTACCATGAATGTCCTAACAATATACCCCAACCTTCTGGGGGTTATTTGGAAAGAGGGTGATAAAGAGTTTGGTATTTATGGAGATATGGCACTAAATATCACTTTAGAAGATAATACAAAACAAGCATTGTAATTCTTGAAATATATTCAACTACTGGAAGTCTGGTAAAAGTAATCCTAAATAATGAAGTACAGGGAACAAAAACCTATACTATACGCTGGAATAACAACTATGAGATGCTTTAATTAATTGCATTAAGGATATTATTAGTTATGACGTAATGGGGTTATTTTATACTTAGTTTATGTAAAAATTTGATAAACAAAATAAATATTTTTCCACGTGTTAATAATCATTTTATGTGCTTAGTTCGGCTTTACCAACGATCTAGTTGTCTTTTTTATAGATTAAACGGTTTCTCATTTTCATAAAGGGGATTTCTATAATAGTGTATAAGACCCATGCGAAAATCACACAAGTTGCGAAACAAATAATGGCCATTAAACCACTTTTTGGGTCAACTCCAAAATTTGAAAATAGGGTTTGAGATACGTGCGTTGCAATTTTATGTATTAAATAAATGCTATAAGATAATAAAGCAATAAAGGTAGAGGCCTTAGATTTCCAACGAAATAATATACTACCAGATGACACAGCTCCTGTAACTAGAAATCCGTAGCCAATAGCAATTAAGGGAAAGCCCCAAATGGAGGTGCTATAATCGGCAAGACCGCTACAAAGAAAGTAACATAGTGTTAGAATACCTAAGCCTATAACAAGCAATAGGTTTCCAAAATTTGTTATTTTATTCCAGAAAGCTGGCAGATATACATATGTGGCCGCTATACTAACACCAACTAATAGCCCATCCAATCTATTGTATGTTGGGAAATAAATAGGTTTTGTCCAACTAGGTACTATAGCATCTGGATTAAAATTTGGAAGATATTGATTATGCCATAAGTAATAGCGCAAGAAAAAGCCAGCAATAAATAAGCCTATAATTAAAATATAGGCGTGTTTTAAAAGTCTTTTATGAATAAGTAACAATAAGATTAGTGGCAATAGAATGTAAAAATGTTCTTCTACACAGAGTGACCAAGCATGAGAAAACGCATTATGCACAGATGCGTCTAGACCAATGTTATGGGTAAAAGTTAAAAACCGCCAAAGCTCTGGAAGGGTAGGGCGTTCTCTAAGTATAGGGAATAAAAAATAAATAGCTACTACCACAAAGTATACGGGTAAAATTCTGAATGCTCTTTTAATGAAAAAATGTTTATAGGAAAAAGAACTTCGGTTTTTGATTTCTTGGAACAAATGAGAGCTGATTAAAAAACCACTAAGCACAAAGAAAAGGTCTACGCCAGTCCATCCAAATTTAGCAATAGCTGGCCACCAATCTGGATGTGTAAAAAAATAGGTGTAGTGAAATATTAAAACTAAAGTTATGGCTAGTACACGTAGATGGTCTAAACCATAAAAATGAATTTTAGTTGGAGTATTGTTTGTCATTGTTTTAAATTACTTTTTTATGAAGTGATTTAATTTTTTAAATTGATTTCCGATACATGTATTATATGAAAGGCCACATGAATTGGAAATTTTTAGATAAGAACCTGTCTGGCTGATTAGAAATTTCAAAAGCATTTAGTATTGAGGTTTAGTATATTGATACTGCATTTCTTCACAATAAAAATTTAAGTAAATTCTATCTATCTATACATAAGAAGGAGAAAAACTGTGAATGTTAAACAAATACCTACCCTTTGCCCCAAATAAACAACACAGTTACTTTCTACCTTCTCTGAATATTAATTTAATATGTTTAAATTTTCTATTCTTTAATAGTACTAAACTAGGTTTGATTCTAAAAAAAGACTAAAGCAAAGACCAAAACAGCTAATAGTTTTCGAAGTCAACCCCAACCAACCAATAAAAACTATTAGTAAAAACTATCCAATCTTTGCTTTTTAACTTCAAATTATTTATGTTTTTAATTACTCATAAACATAAGATAGTAGTTGTGTGATATACTTTAATTATACTAACTCCCGTTGTGCATTATTTATATTATATGGAGGGAAAATAACACAAAAAACATGTAAATGGGTATATACTTATTCTTTTACAATACGTTTAGTAATGTTTTCTGCATCACTTTTTAAGGTTATTAGATACATACCACTTTGTAGGTTGCTCATATCAATAGGATGGTTTTTTATGTCTTTAGTTGTAATTAGTCTTCCAAAAATATCATGAATGCTATAAGATTTTAAATTAATGTTTGATGGCGTATTAATAAACAACTCAGAAGTTGTAGGATTAGGATATAAAGAAACACTATGTAATGTTGGTGAATTATCAATACTCAACGTAGCTCCTGTAGAATCAAATACTGCATCTTGAAATACATATTTACGGGGGAAATCTCTACAATCCATTTGAAAATTATTAGGATCTTCCCCACAGGCGGATCTATTTTGATCTCTAGCATTATTTATACCACCGTTGACTTGGTCTTCATTATCTTCAAATGCAACCATAGGGTCTTTATTAATATCATTATATGTAAATTTTAAATGTATAAGTAGTTGTGGTGTAGCGGTTATTTTTGTGTTTAATTTATAATACATCATACTTTCTCTACCCATATCTTGAAGAAAGGTTACGGCTACAACGTCTGACTGATTGTCGTTGATTGTAAAAGAAGTATATGCATGTTTTTTATCACGTCCAGTTCCTTCGCCTTCTCCAGCTATATAGCCGTCAGGATGTTCTTCTACAAAATTATCATTCACTTTAACAAATTCACCAAAAGCATCAGTATTATATTTTATGTAAAATTGTGTGTTGCCTAGGTAAAAATCTTCTTGACCATTTATTGTTTGAAGATATACATCTACTTCATAATAGTCAGTTGTGCCATCTGTTGTATTTTTTGCATTTTCAAATGTAAACTGAATTGCTTCAAAAACATCTTGATTTTCTTGAGCTAATGATAGTTGCGCTATTAAAACTAGGATTAATAAAATAATGTAATTGTTTTTCATGATTTTTAATTTTTAGGCATTTGTTTATTATTTATAAAATCTAAAATTTTTGTATTACTTGTAATTAGTTGTTTACTAATACTACCCTCCTTCTACTGTAATTGCAACTGCAACGTAGATAATAGCTGTAACAATGTAAAATATAATAACTGTAAGCACTACTTTATTTGATTAGATTTGGGCTTTTGAAAGCTTTGATTTAGATTACAAAAATAATTCTTGAAAAGTAGAAAAAGAATGCATTTAGGGTAGCAAATAGGTTGCAAACGTAAGAAAACAGAAAGTTTTATCTTTTTTTCTTTCCTTTTTGGACTGGATTAATTACTTTTTTTCAATTTTAAGAACCTTTTTGTTTGGAATTCAATAATTATTTGTTACTAAAATAAATGTATAACTCAATAAAATAAAAGAGACAAATAGTAGTATTTTTTTTATGATATATTAGGTTTAATATCATTAATATTTCTGTTGAACACTAATTTGTTAATTATTATACAAGAGTTAATATTGTAACTTTAGGGATTGAACTCATCTTAACTTTTTCTTTTTAACCGAAAATGACTA
>NZ_JAMFLZ010000012.1:0-16866 GCF_023502325.1 Jejuia spongiicola | reverse complement strand
GGTAATGGTTTCATTTTCTTCAACCACCCAAGTGGTTATAAAATAATCTTCAGTTGTAATACTTTGGTTTTCGTAAGCACCTATATCAATGACACCATATTTACGGGTTTGTCCTGCTAAATCATGGAGTTCCATGTTTTTGTTATTATCACCGTTGTCTATTAGCCCTGAGTTTTCAGTAGGTAAAAGACCATCATCAACGGTTCCAAAAGTGTTATCGTCACCAATAGAGTTGCTACTGTTTACAAAAGGGTCTTGGGTAAGTGCTATAAAAACACCTGTGCTATTTAAGTTCCCTCCTCCTATACCATCAGAGGCATTGTGGCTTGACTTGCTGTTTATAGTAGCGTCGGTAATATCTAAAATATCATTATTTGCATTTTTATTATTATAAAATACAGTATTGTAAAGTTCTGGGTTACCCCCATATATACCGCTACCATTTAGACCAGTATTATTTTCAATAAAAGTAACATTGGTGAGCGTTGGGGATGAAGCCGAATTAAACATCGCACCTCCTTGTAGGTCTGAAGTGTTTTTAGAAAAGATCACGTTTGTTAGTTTTGGCGAAGAGCCCGCTAAATTAGCCATTCCACCACCACGATTAGCATGATTTTGAAGAAATACAACATTTGTTATTAACGGGGATGAACTAGTATTGAGCATCCCACCACCTTTTGTTTCTCCTTCTATTCTGCCTTTGGTAATAATCAAATGATCAAAAAGAGCGTTGTTATCTAACCCTGTAGTTTCCAAAACACGATAGTTACTACTGGTGTTGGCGGCATCTAAGGTAGAAAAACCTTCTTGCTTATTATTACTGCTGTTATAGCCGCCTTTTACTATTAAATTCTTATCTATTACTACGGTATTTTGTAGTGCGTATGTACCTGTTGCTATACGTATTTCTTCACCTAAATTGGCATTATTTACAGCTGTTTGTATATCTAAATAGGCTTTTGCCCAAGAAGTGCCATCTGGTGGAGTAGTACTTGTAGCATTTTTGTCTACATAAATGATACGATTATTTTCGTAAGCGCCAATATCTATAATAGCATATATACGCTCTTGTCCTACTATATCAAATGCTTCATTATTTTTACTATCATCACCTTGGTCTATTAATGCTGATGTGTTTGGCATAAGGCCATCATCAAAGGTTCCAAAGGTACTATCCAACCCGTACGGATTTGTAGTATCTAGAAAAGGATTAGCGGTAAGCGTTATAAAAACTCCTGTATTATTTATGTTACCACCTGCACCATCTGAGGCATTATGGCTTGAACTGCTGTCTATGTTATCACCATCAATATCAACCTCTCCATTAATACTGGTATTGTTGTAAAAAACGGTATTGTAGAGCTTTGGAGTAGCATTACTATTATTCATACCACCACCGCTTGTTGTTGCCGTATTTGCATGAAACGTAGCATTGGTAAGTGTTAACGAAGCATTGGTATTATTAATTCCCCCACCAATATTAGCATGGTTTTTATTAAAGATTACATTGGTAAGTGTTGGCGAAGCACCATTATGGTTGTACATGCCACCACCGTTTGTTGTTGCCGTATTTTCTGTAAAAATAATATTGGTTAATTTAGGAGATGAATTATTATTGCTCATACCTGCACCGCTATCTATACTTTTGCCATGAGCAATGATTAAACGGTTAAAAAAGGCTGCATTTGTTAAGTCTGTTGTTTTTAACACAGGATATGTGCTTTCACCATCTAAGGTAGAATAACCATCTTGGGCATTATCAATGGTGTTATAACCTCCTAGTATTATTAAATCTTTTTTGTTTATTGTAATGGTATTTCCTTGTTTGTAAATTCCTTTAGCCATACGTATTTCATCACCAGTATTAGCAATGTTAACCGCAAATTGTAAATCTTTAAAGGCTGTGGTAAAACTTAAGCCATTACCTGTATTATCTGGTTGGCTAGCATCAACATAAAAGACTTGTTGTGTCTCTCCTCTTACTTCATAAGCGCCACGGTCAATACTACTACCATACTTACGTACTTGCCCTGCTAAGTCTACGGGTTCTGTATTTTTATCATCAATTCCTCTATCTGTAAGGAGGGAGTTGCTTTTTGGCACTAGGCCATCATCTGAAGTTCCAAAAATTCCATCCTCACCTGCAGGATTGTCAATAGCTAAAAAAGGGTCATTATAAGAAAGTGTAGCTTGGTTTGTAGATTCAATACTACCACCTTCTACATCATAGAAGTTGTGGCTGGAATTGATGTTTATGGGCAACCCCCCAATACCAGAAAGCTCTTTACTGAAATGCCCTATGTTTTTGTAAAATACCGTGTTGTAGAGCGTAGATACACTTTCTTCAGTATTATAAAATACGTAGTCTTCCTTTTTTGCTGCAATATTTCCAGTAAACGTTACATTGGTAAATGTTGCTCTACTATTATTAACAGTGACTGCTGAGCCTTTAACTCCGGCAATTAATGTGCTATTTTCAATAAATGCAACATTAGTAAGTGTTACTTGGTTAGATTGGTAAATATACAATCCACCACCGCCATGTCCTTGATTAGTACCTAAGGACTCATTTTTATAAAATGTTACGTTATTTAATATTGCATTGGCTTTAAAAAGTATAGCCATCCCGCCTCCAAGTGTTGCCTTATTTTCAGAAATTGTTATATTGTTAAGAACTGGTAAGGAATTGAAAATTATTGCTATTCCCCCCCCATTGTGACCTGTGTTATTAGTAAACTTTAGGTTGGTGAGTATTAGAGAAGATCTTGAAACTAGCAGACCTCCAGTTATGCCGCCGTTAGAAGAAGGATTATAGCCATTGGTAAAAATCAAATGGTCTAAAATAGAGTTTTTTGTTAATTGTTTAACTTCTAAAATAGGATGACTATTATCACCATCTAAGGTGGAATAGTTGTTTGGTATTTGAAGGTTACTAGCGGTATCGTAACCTCCTTTTATTGTTAAATCATTATTATCTATTACTATCAGTTCGCCTTCTTTGTATGTTCCTGTTGCCATACGTATTTCGTTACCGCGCTTTGCAACACTTACAGCTTTTTTTAAGGATTCATAGGCACTGTTAAAACTGGAGCCGTCTCCAGTTGTGTCATCACCACTTGCTGCATCTACATAAATAATGCGGCAAGAAAGGCCAGCGTCGGTAATTACCCAATTGTAACCATTTGGCGCTTCTATGGTTGAAATTAATAGTTGTCTTGCACTTTCTGCATCGCAAAATGTGTTATTATCGGCTTGTAAAGTGATGTTTCTAGGGATGTCGTCAACGCCAATTATTTCTGGGGAACTGTCTGTAGCCCAACCTATAAGTGTGGCATCGTAGTTTTCTGGTTGTAGACCAGCAAAATAAAGCATGTTAGTCATATCGGTAACATTGGTAATATCCCAAGAACCTAAATCTTGATTAAATTTAAATGCCGAATAGAATGTGCCAGCCATAGTCTGTATATTTGAGGTATCCCAATTCCAGTTTCCAATTCCTTCTTCACCTATTTCCTTACACCCTCTAAACATATTGCTCATATTGGTAACACCATCTAGATTTGGTGTGTCTTGTGCATTGTTTTTAAGATTTGTGCAGTCCCAAAAAGCATTTTCCATAGAGGTCCATTGTATAGTACCCCATTGTTCAACGGTTAATATTTTATCTTTGGATACTGCATCTTTAAAATAAATTCTTGGAAATTCTCCACGAATGGCTATGGTGTATGTACCAGGCGTAGTATATGTATGACTAATATTGCCTGTAGCATTGTTGTTTGCATTAAATGTAGTGCCATCATAAGTCCAATCTACTTCATAAAAGTAGCCGTTACCAGTTGTTGGTATGATTATAGTTTCGCTAGCTTGAGTGGTTTCCCAAGTGGTAATAAAATAGTCTGAATGTTCTAGGTTTGGGCAATCTAAACTAAAACCTTCATCATTAATAGTCCAATTGTATCCTCCATTTGTAATGGTATTGGTTAGGCTAGTTATGGCTGCTAATACTTCTGAATCACAACCATTAAAGACGCTGTTTCCTGCATCAAAAGTTATACCTGTTGGAATATCATCAACATTATCTTGTTCAGGATATTTATCTGTAGACCATCCAGTTAATGTAGCACCGTAGTTTTCTTCAGATAAAGTAGCGCCTGTAAACATATTAGTCATATTAGTAACCTTTGTAATATCCCAATCGCCTAAATCTTGATTAAAAGCTTCAGCATTCCAAAATTGCTCTACCATATTGGTAACATTGCTTACATCCCAACCACCTATATTGTAATTAAAAACTTTGGCTTTCTTAAACTGATGTTCCATGGTAGTAGCGCTACTTACATCCCAATTGCTTATGTCTTGGTTAAAGTTTATTGCGCCCCAAAACATATCAGACATGCGCCATACATTACTCACGTTCCAGTCGCTTATATCTACATTAAACTGCTCAGAAAAGGCAAATATGCCGTGCATCTCTTCCACATTACTTACATTCCAGCCACTAATATCTTCATTAAATCTAGTAGCATTATAGAAAGTACCGTTCATGGTTTTAATGCTTGACAAATCCCAATTCCAATTTCCTCTATCATCATCAAAACCTATATATTCACATGCTCTAAACATATTGTTCATATTGGTAACACCATCTAGATTTGGTGTGTCTTGAGCATTGTTTTTAAGATTTGTGCAACCCCAAAAGGCGTTTTCCATAGAGGCCCATTGTGTAGTACCCCATTGTTGTATGCTTAGTATGTTTTCTTTTTTTCCAGTGTCATCATTATTAAAATAAATTCTTGGAAAATCTCCGTGTATTTTTATGATATAGGTTCCAGCTGTTGTATACCTGTGCTCAGCATTGGTACTTGTATCCCCATCAGAGTGTGAGGAAGTTATACCATCTCCCCAATTTACTGTATAATCATAACCACTTGCTGTAGTAGGTATAGTAATAGTTTCTCCAGAACTAACTTGCCATGTAGTTATAAATTCGTTTTGCGTATTTTGGTTTTCGTAAGCACCTATATCTATGGTGTTGAAAGCGCGATTTTGTCCTGCTAAATCAGAAGTTTCTGTATTTTTGCTATTATCTCCTTGGTTTATTAATATGGAGCCATCAGCTGGTATAAGACCATCATTGTTGTTTCCAAATTCATCATCATTTCCATCAGGGTCTGTACTGTTTATAAATGGGTTTTGGGTAAGTTGTTCAAAAGGGTTACCATTATTAAGGATGCTTCCATTATAATCAGAGACATTGTGACTTGAACTACTATTTGAGACTCCAGAAATATCTGAAATATTACCATTCCCTATTTTATTATCATAAAATACGGTATTGAAAATATCTGGAGAAGAATTATTAGTATTGTTGTCTATTCCAGGCCCTTCAGCGGCTGTATTTGAATAAAAGGTGGTATTGGTAATTGTTGGTGAAGAATTGTTAGAATTGTATATTCCGCCACCTTTATTTGAATGATTTCCATAAAAGACTACATTAGTAAGTGTTGGGGAAGAAAATATAGTATTAGACATTGCTCCACCTGTGGTATTTGAGGTGTTTTCAGAAAAGACTACATTAATAAGCGTTGGAGATGAGAACTCGTTATTATGCATACCACCTCCAGTGTTTGTTGAAGTGTTTTTAAGAAAAATTACATTGGTAAGTGTTGGAGAGGAACCAATATTATACATCCCACCACCCAGATTTGTATTACCGTTAGTAATAATTAAATGGTCAAAAAGAGCAGTACTTGTTAAGCCATTGGTACTAAAAATACCATTGGAGTCTTGACCATCTATGGTTGAATAGCCTTCTTGTATATTTGTAGTAGTATTATAGCCTCCTTTTATTATAAAATTCTTATCTATTGTAATGGCAAACCCTTGTTTGTAAATACCTTCTGCTATTAGTATTTCATCGTTTTCAGAAGCATTGTTTATGGCATCATGCAAATTGTTATAGGCCTTTGTCCAAGTAGTACCATCTGTATTATCACCGTCAAGATCTACATAAATAGTTTGTTGGGCTTGTGTGTTAGCTAGGGCAAAACCACATAGAATGAACGAGAGGATTGTGCTGTGAAAGTTAAACATTTATGAGGAAGCAATTAAATGTGAGCGATATTGAGAGATATGTTAACGCTAAAATATTCTATTGTAGGGAATAAATAGACTGTTTTAGGGTAGCAAAAAGGTTGCAAGCACTAAAACATGAAAATTACTAGGCGCTTTTTGTATTTAAGAATACTGAAAAATGTAGCCTTCTAATTTAGTATTGAATATTGCTTTTTGAGAGGTTAATAAGCGGTATAACTTATAATTTTTAGTGCGCCATACCCACTTTTATAAATTGATTTTTTTAATAAAAAACCACCAACAAAATACTACCAATGCTTTAAGCTATTAATTACCCCTTTTTAATAAGAAGCTTTAGTTTAAGAACAATCCAGCCCATTTATTGCAACTCTATAAAGTGGGGTATCAAAGAAATTGGTCATTGTGGTTTATGTGTATTTAATTTTAAAAGTATTAGTTACTATTGTTTTTATTTAGTTTTTTATGTGTTTGTATAGATGGGCAATAAATAATATAGGTATTTATCATAAATTTTGTAAAGATTTACAAAAGATTTGTTAAAATATTTTTTCTGCTTTAGTAAAAGTATTAAATTTGAGTACCTAAAATTAGTAATAACTAATTTATTCCCCTTTAATTAATAGCAAAT
Source organism: Jejuia spongiicola (assembly GCF_023502325.1). NCBI lineage: Bacteria > Pseudomonadati > Bacteroidota > Flavobacteriia > Flavobacteriales > Flavobacteriaceae > Jejuia > Jejuia spongiicola. The sequence continues at coordinate 10,142 of NZ_JAMFLZ010000012.1, read as the reverse complement.
AAATGGCGTTCGTTTTAAGAATAAAGCACTTGTGCTTGTTCTTGCTTTTAGTCCCTTTTTGTATCAATGGTCAGATGCAAGAAAAGGAAAAGGATTCTTTGAAAGAACTAATGGCGAGAACAGACAATGATTCCATATGGGCAGCAAATGCTGATATATTAGCTGGTCTTACAGCAATCTCCAACCCTATCCAAGCCGAGAAAATATTTTTTGAAGCTTTAGAAAAATTACAAAAGGATTCCTATCACTATTCAAATAAGCATAGAAGAATAGCGTCTATTTATGATGGTTTGGGCGTTTTGGAACGTCGACGTAATCAATTTAGTAAAGCTTTGGAATATTATTTTAAAGCTATAGAAATAAAGAAGCGGGAAAAGGATTCTTTAAGTATTGGATCTTCCTATCATTATATTGCTATGCTTCACATTAGAATGGATAACATTGATTCTGCCCTTAAGTATATGGGAAAGGCGTTATCACTCCGAAAGCATGGAGATAGTATTAGTTATGGGATTTCTTTAAATAATTACGGATATTTTTATTTAAGAAAGAGGGTGTATGATTCTGCTCAGTTCTACTTTACCAAAGCCAAATTGTTTTTTGGAAATGATATTCGTGTTAACGATACTTATTTATATATGGCACGATTATACATTTATAAAAAGCAATACAAAAAAGCCTTAAATATACATTTACAGATTTTAGAAACTTATAAGAAACATAAAAAGCTGGAACGTGTTGCTACTATACTAAAAAATATTGCCTATGACTATAGAAAACTAAATAATTTTATTGAAGCAGAAAAATATCTTAAGGAGTCCGAATTTATGGCCAAAAGTTTTGGAAATAAGCAATTGCTGGCAATTATTTATAATGAAAGATATTATTTGTCTAAGAAAAATAATGACTTTGAAACAGCATTAAAACATCGTTTAACCTATCAAAAATATAAGGACTCTCTCTCTCTTGCGGAGCAATCTAAAAACATTGGGGAGATAGAGACAACTTACCGATTTAAAAAAGAAGCACTCCTAGATAGCTTAAGTTATGTAGTAAAAAAAGAACAGCTAATAGCACTGGAAAAAACACAAAGAAACCGAAAAACATTTTTCATTTTTTTATTTACTGTTTCTTTATTTGGGATTATAAGCTTGTTCTTTATTTACCGCTATCGACATGAAAACAATATTCAGAAAATTGAAAATCAAAAGCTTGAAACTGATTTCTTAAACGGAAAAGTTGATTTTTTCCGATTTAAGATAGAACAACTTTTGTTAGATAATAAAATGAGGGTGAAATTTAAAGATGATTTAAGAAAAAAAATTAAATTGATAAATCAAACTACGGATAGGGATAAAATGGTTTCTGAATATCAAACACTCATAATCGAGATACAAAATCAAGCTAATACTGAGAATAGGCTAGATACTATTACAGAAAAACTCATTGATTTGGATGTGTCTTTTGAAAAAAAATTAGCAGAAGAGTTTCCAATGCTTTCGAAATCAGAGCGAGAAGTTTGTAAGTTAATGCGATTGAACTTAAGCATGAAAGAGGTTATGAATATTTTAGATATTACTATGGCTTCAATCAAGTCGATTCGTTATAGAATTCGAAAAAAATTAGGGATACCTAAAAATGTTAATTGCGAAATTTTTATAAAAAATTTGTTTGGTGATCGTTCAAATAAAGGGTAGTAAGAGGAGTATTTGTAATTAGTTAATTTTTAGTGATATAGTTTGAGTGTAAATTATAAAATGGACATGCTTATAGTATTTTTATTTGGTGTTGAATATTGTTTTTTTGTGAGGTTAATAAGTAGTATTATACCAATTAAACTTCAAAATGACTCATAGAACTTTTTTGTTTTTTGCTTAGCCATCGTAAAAAAATATAACCGTATCTATGGCTATACTTAAGTATTATCGCCTAGACTAAACAAAAACTAATTCATTGGTATTACGATCTTTAGTACACCTTGTGGCTTTGTATTAATTAAAAAACATCAATAACCTTTTGTTTATTATTTAGTTTTTATGTGTTTGAATAAAGGGTCAATAGATATAGGTATTTATCATAAGTTTTATAAAGATTAAAAAAAGATTTGTTAAAAGATTTTTCTGCTTTAGTAAAAGTATTAAATTAGTGATATCTAAAATTAGTAATTACCAACCATTCCCATTAATTAATAGCAAATAAATGGTGTTCGTTTTAAGAATAAAGCACTTGTGCTTGTTCTTGCTTTTAGTCCCTTTTTGTATCAATGGTCAGATACAAGAAAAGCAAATGGATTCTTTGAAAGAACTAATGGCGAGAACAGACAATGATTCCATATGGGCAGTAAATGCCGATATGTTGGCTGGTCTTACGGGGTTCTCAAACCCCATCCAAGCTGAGAAAATATTTTTTGAAGCTTTAGAAAAATTACAAAAGGATTCCTATAACTATTCAAATAAGCATAGAAGAATAGCGTCTATTTATGATGGCTTGGGTATTTTGGAACGTAGGCGTAATCAATACGATAAAGCTTTGGAATATTATTATAAAGCTTTACAAATAAAGGAGAGGGAAGAGGATTCTTTAACGATTGGGCGTTCCTATCATAACATTGCTATGCTTTATTTTAGAATGGATGATTATGATTCTGCCCTTAGGGATATGAAGAGAGCGTTATCACTCCGAAAGCATGGAGATAGTGTTAGTTATGCGACTTCGTTAAATAATTATGGGTATTTTTATTTAAAAAAGAAGGAGTATGATTCTGCACAGTTGTACTTTACCAAAGCTAAATTATTTTTTGGAGATGATATACGTGTTAACGATGCTTATTTATATATGGCCCGGTTATACGAATATAAAAAACAATACAAAAAGGCCTTAAATATACATTTACAGATTTTAAAAGTTTATAAGAAACATGAAAAGCCGGAGCGTATTGCTATTACACTAAAAAATATCGGTTATAATTATAGAAAATTAAATGATTTTACTAAAGCAGAAAAATATCTTAAAGAGTCAGAATTTATTGCCAAAGGTTATGGAAATAAGAAGTTGTTGGCAAATATTTATAAAGAAAGATATTACATGTTTAAGAAAAAAAATGATTTTGAAACAGCATTAAAACATCGTTTAACCTATCAAAAATATCAGGATTCTATTTTATTTGCAGAGCAATCTAATAAGATAGGGGAGATCGAAGCAACTTACCGATTTAAAAAAGAAGCACTCCTAGATAGCTTAAATTATGTAGTAAAAAAAGAACGGTTAATAGCACTGGAAAAAACACAGAGAAGACGAAAAAAAGTATTTATTTCTTTATTTATTGTTTCTTTAATAGGGATTATAAGCTTGTTCTTTTTGTACCGCTATCGACATGAAAACAATATTCAGAAAATTGAAAATCAAAAGCTTGAAACTGATTTCTTAAACGGAAAAGTTGATTTTTTCCGATTTAAGATAGAACAACTTTTGTTAGATAATAAAATGAGGGTGAAATTTAAAGATGATTTAAGAAAAAAAATTAAATTGATAAACCAAACTACGGATAAGGATAAAATGGTTTCTGAATATCAAACACTCCTAATCGAGATACAAAATCAAGCTAATACTGAGAATAGGCTAGATACTATTACCGAGAAACTCATTGATTTGGATGTGTCTTTTGAAAAAAAATTAGCAGAAGAGTTTCCAATGCTTTCGAAATCAGAGCGAGAAGTTTGTAAGTTAATGCGATTGAACTTAAGCACGAAAGAGGTTATGAATATTTTAGATATTACTATGGCTTCAATCAAGTCGATTCGTTATAGAATTCGAAAAAAATTAGAGATACCTAAAAATATTGATTGCGAACTTTATATAAAAAACTTGTTTGGTGGTCACTCAAATTAGAGGAGGTGTAGCCAAGGGAAAATCTTAAATTAAAAAAAGACCGCCTAAAGTTTTTAGACGGCCTCTTGTTCTTTAGTCTGAATCTACTTTGTTTTTAAGTACTTTATTTTTAAATTTAAATACGTAGTAATTTTTTTATAAAGTTTAATCACAAAATATAAAGCAAAAACAATAAGAACTATTAATATTATTTGCCAGATTATTAAACCATAACTTTTTTCCATTATTATTTCTTCCATAATTATTTAATGTTCTAATAACTATCGTTTTTTCTTAAACTTAAAGATAAGAAATATTATTAATATAAAGACTATTAATAATGTTATAAAACCTTCAAATCCAACAAAAAGTATCTTTACCATATTTAGATTCTTAATTGGTCCAACCATAACTAATTAATTTACCTGTTTTTCTATTTACGTTAACAACAATGATTACTGATTTAGAGTAATCTAGTCCATTCTCTCCAACTGTTATTCCAAACGAATGAACACCTTTTATAGTAATAAAAACTTCATCGCTATCAGATTCATAAATATTAGAATAATAAGAAGTTTGCTTCCATCCATATAATGATGAAAAACCAGTTAAGTAACTTGACACATCCACCAACTCGTAGTCACTTGCGTCAGTTTCTAAATTACTATTTATATCGGCATTAAATTCTGTCAATGTCCACGGTATATGAAAATTTAATTCTGTCGAATGTACATTTTGGGATTCGTTATAAGTGACTTCAACAAGTTCCATATAAGAATAAGCAGACTCCAAAAAAGCTTCAAACTCTGCAACATTATCAAATTTTAAAAGAATCGTTAGGGCTAGCATTTGAGTTAAGCACAAATGAATCTCCAGGTTTTAATATACCGTTCAACTGACACGCTATACTAGAACAATTGACATCATCGCGAGGTATAGGTGAAGTGATAGCAGTATTTGGGTCTTCACCACCTGTACGAGGGTTTGTAGTTCCACTGCCGCCGCCAGTATCTGGCCCGCCTCCAATAGGGTAGCCAATACCGCCGCCGCCGATTCCGCCACCTCCAGCACCATCACAAGCAACTTCAACAAATGTAATAGTTAAGGTGCTTCCTCCGGCTGTACAAGTATTGGGTTCGTGGTCATTACCCGCTGCACACTCCCAGCTTTCACTTGTTTCATAACAAGCATCTTGTCCTCCTCCTTTAGCTGCTGTTGTACCTTTAGAGTTTAATATATCTTCATTTGTAAATATATTATTTTCGGATATTTTAATGTGACCTACAAACGGCTGCGTAATATCAGCCAACCATTCTTCAGAAGGTAAATATTCGACTATGTGTGATTTTTCTATAATACCTCCTTTATCTACATTAACTATTAAATTGTAAAATTGTTTACCAACTGTAGTAGTTTTGAGTTTAAAGGTATAGGAAGCTCCATTTTCTTTATCTATCTTAATAATATTATCAGTAGGAATTAAATCATAAGATGTTTTTGTAAGTTTTGAGCTTTTGTTTGAAAGTGTGTTAATGTCAAAACGTTGACTTATCATATCAAAATAATTATTTTTGACGACATCATTTTTAAACTCATTGATAGAAATAAATTTATTTATTTTTTCTTGATAAGTTTCAGAGGAAATAGTATCATCTTGTTTTTGACAATTGACAAGGAGTAGTGAAACTACAAGAGTAAGAATTACAAATTTAAGATTTTTAAAATAAAATTTCATATAAATATAATTAAAGGTTAATAAATAACGATTCTATATACTATTAATCCTTAGTTCTTTTTTGGGAATATTGATTATAGTACGTCCCATGATTCTCTAGCTAGGATTATTTGTTTTTTTGTTCCTCAATAACAAATTCAATTCTTCTGTTTAATTGATGCTCATCCTCTGAACAAATTACGCCATTGAAACACTTATTTAATATTTTCGTTTCACCATAACTTTTTCCACTAATTCGACCGGATTCAATACCTTTAAATATCATCCAATCTATTGTAGATTTTACTCTTCTTTTTGATAGTTTTAAATTATAGTTATCAGTAGCTCTACTATCGGTATGAGATTCTAAACTAATTGTAATTTGCGGATACTTTTTCATTATTTTAACAACTTTTTCAAGTTCTTTTTCTGCATCAGGTCGAATAACTGATTGATCTAAATCAAAATAAATAGAATTAATCTTTACCTTTTGCCTATCTCCTTTATGAACAAATTTATTCGACCCTAAAGTTAAAATTATAGGTATCTCTATATTGGTTTGGTCTGAGGTTGTAACTATTTTTTCGGATGAGTTATAATGCTCCTTAGAGCCAGCTACTTTATAGTTTGTATTACAGGCAACCTTTAAACTAAAAGCAGCGTGTTTATCTGTTATTATCCGTTCAATTTCATTCTCACTTGAATCATATAGCACTACTAAAGCGTTTGGCAATAATGCGCCAGATTCGTTATTTCGAACAACACCATTAATAAATTGATTACAATTGGTCTTGATAGGACTGGTTAACTCTTCAAAATAATAAATATCATCATCTCCTTTTCCTCCCTCTCTATTTGACGAGAAATGTCCTGTTTTTTTTTGATTTTGAAAAACAAGCCCAAAATCATCCTTTGAGCTATTTAAGGGTAATCCCAAATTTACAGGATTACTAATTTCATAATTAGTATCAATCTTAACGGCATACAAATCCAATCCTCCATAGTTTTTCGAAAAACCATCGGATGAATAATATAATACATTTTTATCATCAATATAAGGAAACATTTCTCTTTTTGAGGTGTTTACCTTCGGCCCTAAATTGATAGGCTCACTATAAGTTCCGTCTGGTTCTATTTCTACAACCCAAATATCGGTTAAGCCTAAAGAGCCTGGTCTATTTGAAACAAAATATAGCTTATCCTCGTTAAAATTTAAAGCAGGGTGTCCTGTATCAAACTCATTATTATTAAAAGGCAACTTCTGAATATTCACCCATTTTCCAGATTTATCAATATCAGCTTTGAACAATTGTATTAATATCCATCCATCTGAACTTTTAGAAGGTAGCTTGTTTATGTAGTTATCCCTTGAAAAATAAACAGTTTTTAAATCTTTGGTAAAAGCTACATTCGATTCGTGAAATTTAGAATTTATTTGTTCGGAAAATGGCTGAGTATTAACAAACTCCCCCGTTTTAGTAATAGTACTTTTATACAAATCTAAAAAAGGTTGACCATTTACGTTCCACTTTCTATTTTTAGATTTTTTTACTTTTCTTGAAGAAGTAAACACTGCAGAACTATCACCATAATAAGTTACTCCAAAATCTGAATATTCAGTATTAGCATTAATGGTTTTTATAATATAATTTTGGTTTTGAGCGAATGTTGCAATACCGAAAAGCAACACTATAATGAGCATATTTTTTTTCATTTGTTTTTTTATGTTTTATTTCAGGTGTAACATCTTTATAATTGATAGCTGGTATAAACTCGTTTAAAGTTTTTCAATCTGATAAAAAATCAATCTTTTTTACTCATTTTTTGTTCTTTTATACTCTAATAATTTTTTGTGTAACTCAAAAAAGAGTTAAACAGAATCCAAAAATTAAATCGAGTTATTTAGAAGAATCTTGGGCTTTTAATTTTTCTTTTATTTATATCAAATAAGAATATGATTTCATGGGAACCGGAATTAAAAACTTTAAATCTTGAAGTTGTATGTTCATAGGCATAGCCTATTTTTAAGTTATTATTAACCTGAAAGCCTACTATACCATTAAGCGAGTCATCTAATCTAACTGATAAGCCAAACTCAACTCTTTTTTGAACCAATAAATTTAAAGAAAGGTCAATTGATACTGGCGTTCCTGTACTAGCTTTAACCATTGTTGATGGTTTCAATTTTAAATTATTATCAATATCAAACACATAACCCGAAGTAAAAAAATAATGTGTTTTCTCAGAAGCTGTAGAAGATATTCCATTTTCTTTTTCAAGATATTTTGTTTCTAATATATTAGGAGCAGATAATCCAATATAAAACTTTTGATTATAGTACATAACCCCCAGGCCAAAGTTAGGAGCAAATAAATCAATCGGGGTATTTAAAGGATCTGGATCTACAGTAATAACCTCTCTTACATTTAAAAAAGTAGCACCCCCTTTAACACCAAAAGCCAATTTCCCGTGCTCAGATGTAGGAATAGCATAAGAGAAATCTATATAAACATTGTTCTCTTTTGCTGGTCCAATTTCATCATGTATTACAGAAAACCCGAATCCAGCGCGCTTCCCTAAAGGCGAATTCACAGATAACGTAGCTGTTTGGGGAGCACCGTCAACTCCAACCCATTGCGACCTTCCCAATAATGCAATGCTGGTAACCCCACGAGACCCTGCATAGGCCGGGTTTAACACATTCATATTATACATATACTGTGTGTATTGAGGATCCTGCTGCCCATAAACTGTTGTAATAGATACCAACAAAAGTATAGCGGCTATTAGTAATTTATTTTTTTTCATGTGTTTATAATTATTGTTTTTTATCAGTCACGCGTAACATTCATTTATTAGTTTCCTTGAGTAGGGAATTTTAATTATGAAAGTTTCATGAAATTCGATTTAAATTTTAAATAAAAAGAGGTTCTCTATGAACTCCTCTCTATAAATAAATGTTTATCTTCTTAAATATACCCAACCAGTCTGAGGCTTTCTTTCATTATTATTAAAATTAATAACATAAAAATAAGTGCCAGCTGGAACAATACCGTTTGAAAAGTTTCTCTTTCCTGTTGAATATCCATCCCACCATATAGGTGTTTTTAATGGATCTCCATTATGCTGATATTTATAAACTGTATTTCCATTTCTGTTTACAATTTCCATACTAAAATTAGGATACAATACTTCTAAATGTTCTATTTCAAACACATCATTTGTATCATCTCCATTAGGAGTGAATCCTTCAGGAATTGTTAATAATACAATTGGTTCAGGAGTTACTGATGCCTGATCATCTTCATATGGATCATTATTATTTGGTGTTGAATCCAAATCAAATTCATTCGCAGAAATTACTTCTGCAATATTCTCCCATTCTCCAATTGGTAATACATACGCCACTATTGTTAATGTTTCGCTGGCATTAATACCTATAGACCCAACGATCCAAACTCCAGTAGTATCATTATACACTCCACTTGTTGTAGTAGCATTTACAAAATTGTATCCTGAAGGGAGTAAATCCATAACTTCAACTCCTGTTGCTACACTTGGTCCGCTATTTGTAAGCTCTATAGTAAAGACAACATTAGATTCGGCTACGGGCATCAATTCATCTACGTCCTTAGTTAATTCTATATCTACTACCGCAACAGGTTCAGTTGCAATGCAACTCGTATTGTTTTCAATACCCGTATCTTCTTGATGCAACGAGGTAATTGTTACACAATTTAAATAATTCCCAGATTCATTAACTATGGCATCAATAATTAATATTTCCGTTTCTCCATTAATTATACTACCTACATTCCATATTCCTGTTGTGTAATCATAGGTTCCTTTTGTTGAACTATAATTTAAAAAGCTATATCCATTAGGTAATAAATCTGTTATTAAAACTTCTGTAGCATCTATGGGTCCATGGTTAGTCAATCTAATTTCAAAGGAAACCTCTGTATCTACCATTGGTGTTAAATTGTTTGCTACTACGGTTTTGACAACGCCCAAATCAACTGCTTGAAGAGGAGGTACAGAAGCACAATTAAAATCATCTTCTGTAGGTTCTCCATTTGCGGGGGTTGAGTCTATGTCTATCTCATTTGCTGCGGTTATTTCTGCACAGTTTACATATTCCCCATTATCCATTACAAGTACGTCAACCAATAATACGGCAGTATTTCCAATTTCAATAAATCCAATATCCCATAGTCCTGTATCTGGATTATATGTTCCGATTGAAGAACTATAGTTTACAAAATCATATCCAGAAGGTATTAAATCTGTAACTTGTACCCCAGTGGCTTCTGTAGGTCCTTCATTATCTACTTGAATTTCAAAAGTAATCATATCACCCACTTCTGGATTTTCCACATCATCTACAACTGTTTTTGTCAAACTTAAGTCTATAAATGCTGTTGGAATAATGGATACACTTCCAATATTATTTTCAATATTAGGGTCCGATTGGTCGGCTTTTACTGAACTTGTAGTGTTAGTAATGGTTATTCCAAATGTTCCATCATCAACCGTGGCGTTTATAGTGAGTTCTGTAGAA
>NZ_JAMFLZ010000011.1:0-74608 GCF_023502325.1 Jejuia spongiicola | reverse complement strand
CTTGGTGTGCCACAACCATGGTGTAGATATTATAACAGCATCTACTTCTTTTAATTCTAATAGATTTCTGTAATCAAGCTCATTATCTCCAAAAACCTGTGGTTTTTTCTTTCCAGCTTTACTAATTTTATCTAAAGCAATGTTTATACGATTTGGGTCGATATCGCAAATAGCAGTAATCTCTAAATCTTTTCTTCTTAAAGCATTTTTTAAATGGTTAGTTCCTCTTAAACCAACACCTATAAAAGCTATCTTAAGATTCGCTGTTGTTTGATTTGTAGTTTTGCCAAATGTTAAACTTGGTAATATTGTAAGGCCTGCACCAGCTAATGCTGTTTGCTTTACAAAATTTCGACGTTTATTCATAGTATTAATATTTCTTAAATTAACAATGTGCACTTATGAAGCACAATTCATTGTTACAAATATTGAAATCTTTTAAGCAGATAAGAGCAGGTTTTTTTACCTAAAACAACTTACATTTTATGCAAAAAGTAGGTTAAGGTAAATATACCTACCATCTTTGATTAATATGTCTCTTGTGCTATAGAACATACTAAAACACAATAACATTTTTAGTTTTTTTGAGTATTAAACCTTTCTATAATAAATCTAAACATGTAAATTTGAATAAATCCTCCTAAAGTTGTTATGATTGTTATTTATTAAATAATATCACAAACTTCTTGTTCTATTAATAAATAAAATGAGTTACTCTTCAAAATTACTTATGCTCTTTAAGCTTATTGTATTCGTTAATGCAATCAGTTTTAGTCAAGAAAAGTCAAACTTTATAAAATTAGATCAAAACTTTTTTGGTAATTCAAATATCGTAGAAGATCATTTAGGGTTTATTAGAGTATTTGGTAGTGGTGGTTTATACAAATATGATGGTTACAACTTTTCATTAACACCTTTTACATCTCTTTTTGGCTCAGCTTACACAAGAGATAGAGATTTTTTAATGATAAAGGATAACAATAATAATATTTGGATTTCTTCCTTTAATGGCGAACTAACAAAAATTGAAATAGATGGTATTAATACTTCTTATAAAGATGCTGTTTTAAACAACAAAAAGCCTCAGCAAATATCTGCTATGAAAGCCTATACAAAAGATGTATGGTTTGGGAGTGTAAATGGTATATTATATAAATATGATTATGCATCATCAAAAATTGATAGCATTATTACTTTACCCAGAATAAATGATTTGCCTCAAAGAATAGAAAATATTGCTATTACAAACCCAGAAAAAATATGGCTAAGTACATTCAATGGGAAAGTGTATAGTTACTCTCTAAAGACAAACACATTGGAAGCTTTAAAGCTTCCTTTAAAAGAAAAAGCACAAATAATAAGAGTAGAAAACGATAAAAATGGAGGGCTTTGGATTGCCACCGAATTAGATGGTTTATTCAGGTATAACCCAAAAGAAAAAGACAGTTTTAAGCAATATAATAATATAGATGCTTCAAAAACTAGCTTAAAGCATCATATGTATATTTCTATTTTTTGTGACAATTCTGGAATTATATGGGTAGGAACAGATGGGGATGGGCTTTATTCTATTAATCCTGAGAATAATAAAATCACAGTTTTTAAACATGAAGAGACAAATAAGTTTTCAATAAGTAGCAATACTATTGGTAACATTAGTGAAGACTCAAAAGGAAATATCTGGATTGTAGCAAAAAGAGGTGAAATAAATATTCTGCCAAAAAACAACAACATTATAAAATACTATAATGGTTTAGAAAATAATACGCCTACCACAGTCCTTTCAATATTAAAGTCTTCAGATAAATCTTTATGGTTAGGTACAGACGGCAAAGGGTTAAATAGGGTATTTCCAGATGAAACTAAAGTACAATACGATATAAATAAAAAAGATAAATATTTTTTTGAAGGCAGATATATTCAAAATATTTTAGAAGATGAAAAAGGAAATATTTGGATTGGCACCTATCAAAAGGGATTATGGGTTTACAATAAAAAATCTGACACCTTTACTAAGATTGCCACTTCAAACTCAACTGGAACTTATTCACCAGACATAAGGGCTCTTTTTAAAGACTCAAAAAACAGAATTTGGGCAGCATCGTCAAACTCAATAAATATTTTTTCAGATAATCAAAAGTTACTTACCATTTTTGATTATGATGACAATGGTTTATTTGGAAACATTTCTATGGCTATTAATGAGGACGAAAACAAAGAAATTTGGGTAGGCATAAACCCTAATAAGTTATTTAAATTTAATGAGAACTTAATAGATATAAATAAATCTTACTTCACAAAATATAATTATTTCTTAAAGCAAGAAAATGATTCTCGAAACTATAATATTCATTCATTAATGCCTGATTACAAAGGGAGTTTATGGATTCTATGCGCTTCGGGTATGCTCATAAAATTTAATATTAAAGATAATACTTATGAATCATTTGTAAACAAAGATCATTTTGAAGATATAAATGTGAGCTCTATTTTGATAGAAGATTATAATAATTTATGGATTAGTAGCAATAAAGGTTTGCATCATTATAATATTGGAAATGATACTTTCAAATCTTTCTATAAGATTGATGGATTTCAAAGTAATAGTTTTACTCGGCGAAGTGCCTATAAAGAAATTAATGGTACCATGTATTTTGGCAGTGAAGATGGTGTAAATTCCTTTTTTCCTCCTGAGTTAAATAAAGAAGAAATTGATGCAAAATTATATATAAACAACATAGAGATTTTAAATAAGCCTGCTCGCTTAATTATTGGAGATCAAATAAAAGGAGGTGTAGAGTATGTTAAAAATTTAAATTTAAATTCAAATCAATCTTCATTTTCATTTCAGTTTTCGGCTATTGATAATGTGATAAACCCAAATTACCATTATGCCTATAAATTAAATGGTTTTGACACAGATTGGATAACACCAAAAAATGATCGTATTGCTAGTTATACTAATATTCCTTACGGCAATTATACTTTTGAAGTAAAAGCAGGGGCAAAAAAAGGAGAATGGGATATTGCCCCTATAAAGGTTGGTATTTATATTAAGCCGCCTTGGTGGCTAAGTAAAATTGCATATGTAATTTATCTTGTATGTGGTTTGTTATTAGTTTACGGCATTGTAATATGGGGACGCCTAAAAAGTAAATTAGCAAAAGAAGCTTGGCAAAATAATAAGGAAAAAGAGCTATATGCTTTAAAAATGAATTTTTTCGCAAAAATGTCGCATGAAATTCAAACACCATTAACTTTAATTTCTGGCCCAATTGGAGATATGCTAGAACGTGCTTCTGCTAATGGCAACCAACTGCTAAAGCAACGTTTACAAATAATTAGCAATAATGCCAATCGTTTATCTAGAATTGCGATGGAGCTTATGACAGTAAGAAATAAAGAGTTAGGTAAACTGCGCCTATTTGCTTCAAAAAATAATTTAATTGATGACCTTAAGCGTATTGCCTTATCCTTTAGTGAACAAGCAAGATTTAAAAACATAGACTTTATACAAGAATATCCTGAAGACATAGTAAATATATGGTATGATAAAGATAAAATAGAGCATATTATTTATAACCTTCTATCCAATGCTTTTAAATTTACACCTAAAGAAGGCACTATTTCTCTAAAAACTGTTTTTAATCTAAAAGATGATTTTGTTGAAATATCAGTTACAGATTCTGGTCCAGGCATCTCAAAAGAAGAGTTAGAAGACATTTTTAAACTTTTTTACCAAACTGATGTAGGTAAGCACAACAAGGGAATTGGTATAGGTCTTGCACTTACAAAAGAACTTATTTCTCTACACAAAGGAGAAATTAATGTTGATTCTTCTCCAGAATTTGGCACATGTTTTTCAGTTAAACTTTCCACTAGAGATGATATATTTTCTGATGACGAAAAAGTTTTTGTTGAAAATTCTGGTCTTATTTCAGATTCTTTAGAAACGGATTTTAGCTTGTTAGAAAAAGAATTTGATTTAAAAACTAATAGTACTAACTCAAAAAAAACACATACACTATTAATTGTTGAAGACAATATTGAAATGCAAATATTTTTACGAGATGTTCTAAGTGATACATATAATTTACTTATGGCCGAAAATGGAAAAGAAGGTATAATACTAGCAGAAAAAAATAATCCAGACTTAATAATTAGTGATATTATGATGCCAGTTATGGATGGCATAGAAATGAGTAAAAAACTACAAAAAAAGAAATCTACTTCACATATTCCTATTATTTTGCTTACTGCAAAAAATTCAACGCCTACAAAACTTGCTGGACTAAAGTCTGGGGCTATTGAATATATAATAAAACCTTTTAATTTTCATGAACTTTCTTTAAAACTAAAAAACATAATAGCTTCCAAAGAAAAAGTTTTATCTAAATATAAAACAGATCGTTTAAGTGCTCCTGCTGAAATAAAAGAACTGTCAAAAGATGATGCTTTCATCAAAGATTTAGTAGAAGAATTGCAAAAACAAATAGAAAATCCGAATTTTAAATTAGAAGAATTATCAAAATCATTAAATATGAGTTATTCCGTAATTTATAGAAAATGTCAAGATATTACTGGTAAAACTTTAGTAGAATTTGTAAGATCAATGAGAATGAAAAAAGCAGCCTTATTAATTATTAATAATGGGTATAATATTTCTGAAGCTTCATACATAGTGGGCTATAAAGATCGAAAATACTTTACCAAATGTTTTAAAGATGAATTTGGAGTACCTCCTACTGTATTTAAAAGAGAAGTAAAAAATAAAGATGCCCAAAAGATTATTGAAAAATATAAAATTCAATAAAATACTTTAAACTATTTAAAGAGGAAGTTATAATTATGATCTCATGTTCAAATTTTCATGATTTCATTTAGTAAATATCAAACTCCATCTCATATTGATCAACTGTATTTTGCAAACCAATTTTATTTAAAAAATGAATTTTTCCAATTAATCTTTCATCTACATTATTAACCTTTATAGTATCAGAAACAAGTTTTATTCCGTTAAATAAAACATTCCAACTGTCTATATCTAAGCTATTATTTAATGTATTAAACTGTGCTAAATAGCCATTATTAGGGTTAATAATAAAATAGGAATCCATCTTACCATTTATATAAATAACATAATAATTATAGCTTCCTCTTTCAACAGTATTAAATTGATTATCCCAAGAATAATTTTCTTGATTTAAAGTATTCCAATCATAGTAAGAATCATCAACTTTTTTCAACTCAAAATCTGTAAATGCTTCTTTAAGAGTAATATTACCATTATAGCACTTGTAATTTTTAGTGATTTTAAAACCAATACGTTCATATACTTTTATAGCAATGGCATTATCTTTAATAACCTCTAATCTACATTTTGTAATCCCATGCTTCTTTAAATCTGGTATAGCATATTGATATATGGAGCTTACTATGTGTTGCCCTCTATATTCTGGAAGCACACCTGTACCTGTATTAAAGGCAATCCAATTTCCATTTCTCTCATCTATAGCGTTAATAATGAATCCTACCAGTTTTTCATTTTTAAACATACCGTAGGACATCGCTAATTTAACATTTGCCATACGCCAACGTTCTTTATAGTACTCATGGTCCGTTGGCATTTTTACAAAATACCCCTTAAACGCTTTTAGAAAACATTCCATAAGCATTGAAAAATCAATATCAATTAAGCTTTTAACTTCCATGCTAGCATTTTAATAAAAACTAAATTTACTTTAATTATTTGTGAATCATTCTTCCAATATCACTTTTATTAGACCTGTATTTACAGCCCGAATCATGAAATAACCATTTACTCATAGCATTTACATAATTTGCAAAAAAAATTGCTACATTGAATCGAAATATAAAAGTAATGGGTTTTTGTTTAGATGAAATTACTTTAGTATTTAACTCTTCACATTCATTCTCAATTTTTTCATCTGTAAGGTGGTTTTTATTAAACTTAATACCCTTTACAATTCCTCTTTTTTCAAAAAGAAAATTGTCCTTTTGAGCTCCTTCATCTTCATTTGTTGCTATTTTTATTGCTTTATTTACATGAATTTCTCCTGTATCAAAAGTTGGAATTGCTACATCATTTTCGCCTACAAGCATAGGTAATTCTGTACATCCTAAAATAACACCTTCTACTCCTCCAATTTGCGATTCTTTAATAATTTTTATAATTGCCCTTTTTGAAGTATCGGTAAATTTGCCTTTTAGCAATTCTTTATAAATAATAGCATGTACAATATCTCTGTCTTTTGTTTTTGGAATTACAATTTCTAAACCATATGCTTTTTCTAGTGTTTTGGTATAGAAATCCTTCTCCATAGTATATTTAGTACCTAAAAGAAGAATCTTTTTCAAATTCTGTTTTTCAATAACTTCTCCTGTAGCATCAGCTATATGTAAAAAGGGAATCGAAATATTTTTAATAATTGTTTCACTTACAATATGAATTAAATTTGTACATAGTACAACCATTTCTGCTCCCGCTTTCTCTAATTGTATTGCACTTTTTGCAACAATTTTCCCGATAGCGTGCCAATCATTTGCGAATGTTAGTTTTTCTATTTCAGCAAAATCAACAGATACCATAATAATTTTTGCAGAATGCGAGCCTCCTAAAACTTCATTGGCTTTTTTATTAATACGCTCATAATAGAGTTTTGATGATTCCCAGCCCATCCCTCCAATCAATCCTATTGTTTTCATAATTTTCGATTAATAGTTTTTGAATTTAATTTGAGTTTCTATAGTCGTATCTCATTTAAAAAAAGCGATAAGTTACCTTTATCAGGAAAGTGTTATTGGGTTGTTTGTTAAAAATTTGATTATCAAAACTTCGAGATAAACTACCAGTAGGTCTTCCAAAATCAGTAACTCCTTGTGACCAAACCAAGAATATTTCAGAGCCTGGTTTGTATTCATATCTCACAACAAGGTTTGACCTAAACTGTGCAAATGAAAAATTTGGGTCATTAAATCTATAATCAGTTATTCCATTTAAAGTCTGATCTATACCGTACGAGAAAGGCTCAGTCATTTCATCATGGTAAATTTCGTTTTCATTAAAAGTATATAGTTGTTCGCTTTGTGTTCTTGCTAGGGGTTTATTTATATATCCAAAATCATTGTACAATCCTTTAGAAATATATGGCTCAGCATAATATTGAATAGAAAGATTTGGATTAATAGTATAATTA
Organism: Jejuia spongiicola; assembly: GCF_023502325.1. Lineage (NCBI taxonomy): Bacteria > Pseudomonadati > Bacteroidota > Flavobacteriia > Flavobacteriales > Flavobacteriaceae > Jejuia > Jejuia spongiicola. The sequence goes on along the minus strand of NZ_JAMFLZ010000011.1, from coordinate 67,391 downwards.
AGTCTAAACGCTAAACTAAAAGTGTCTTGATTTAACTTGGACATAATATAACGTGGTAAACCATTAAAATCTATAGTTTCATTGTATTGCAATCGATGCCTGATTATATTATATCTTGGAGATAATGAAAGACTTAATTGATTTAAAGGCTGATAGGAAATTTTAATACCATTCTCTAATAAAAAATAACTATCCTTATTTCCCGTTTTTGTCCATCCATCTAAGCTAAAAGACAGTTTTTTTCTAGAATCTGTTCCTAAAGCCCACCAAAAACCATATTGGTCTGGCAGGTATATTCTTGGACCACCTTGCAATAATGACTTTGAGTAAATATGTGGTTGATGAAAAAAGCCAGCTGTAGCATTCCAGTTATTTTGAAATGTACCTGTAGCTTCTACATCCCAATCTATAAAGTTTAAATTACCTCCAAAATCCCATTTTACCCAATGTTGATAGGTTAATGCACCTTTTCTGAATGCTCCAAAAGGTTTTAACGAACTATAAATGATTCCCGCATAATTTTGAATATCATCTGCTTCGCGCATAAAACCAAGATCGTTCAATTCTAATTCTGGCGATCGCCATGTAACCCCTGTTTCAAATTTTAAATGACCTTGTCCTGCTTTTCCAAATTTAATATCGCCTCCAGTACCTGTAAGTGACGTTTTTGTTGGGTTTATTGAAATATGGCTAACATCAGTTCGTTGAAATAAGTGTGAAATAGAGCGTTGTGTTCTCAAAATAGCCGTTTCACTTCCTTCTATATGGCTCATCACCATATTTACTCCCAAATACCAAGCCCTGTTTTTCCATTGATGCAGAAAATCGAGACCGGCGGTTGTAGCCGATTTATGCAAGAAGTCTGTATGCTCGTCCAAGCTTCGAACTGTTGATGTAACAATTCCTCCTAAAAATGTATTACGGCGATTAAAATCTTTTTGTACACGGCCTACGAAATAATTGGTAAATGGCTCGATACGTTGTTTTCTTTCGTCTCCATTATTGTTAATTTCTGCAAACTCATTGGCAGTCATGCTTTCCATAACCCCAATTGACCAACCATTCTTCGTTTTGCCACTAAACTTTATTGCTCCTAATATGGAGGTTCTCTCTGGCTCATCCAAAAACTCGCCTTCATTCGTCTGAGCAAAACCTTGAGGGTCTCTTCCAATACGTCTGGAATAAAACAAATTATCGCTACTAAATGATCCACCTACAATTGGATTAGAAAATTGATAACTAAAAATATTTTTATTCTCTACAAAAAAAGGACGTTGTTCTTGAAAGAATAATTGAAATCCATCTAATGCAATTGCTGCAGGATCTGCTTCTACTTGTCCAAAATCTGGGTTAATAGTAAAATCTAATGTCAAATCATTAGTAAATCCAAATTTCCCATCAACACCAGCATTTATTGAAGCTATATTTGAATTTCGGTAAGGGTTATTAGAGTCTTTCTCAAATGTTTCAAGAGAAGTAACAACAAAAGGCTGAATTTCAAATTGCTTCTGTGGTTTCAAGTTTTGTAAACCATGTAATTCTCCAAATTCACTTATCCAACCAGATGCATCAATAGGTATACGCTGCCATACAGATATTTCATCATTTTTAAAATATTTGCGTATAACCTGAAGCCCCCAAACTTGATTTTCTACATTACCAAAACGTAACTGACTTAAAGGAATTTTTATCTCAGCTGTCCATCCTTCACTTGTAATTACACTCTTAGCATACCAAATGGGGTTCCAAGTTATATCTTCATTCTTTCCGTTTAGAGTTATTATCTTGTCACCTTTAACTCCTGCTGCTGTTACCGTAAACGAAAATGCTGAACGTAAATCATGATTACTATCAAGGGCAATTTCAACCCAATCCCCCTCAAAACCATCTCGTCTAGACATCCAATCGGTTATTTTATCAGGTTGTTTATCAAAATTTTTAATTCCTACATATAAATATTTTGAATCGTAGTAAATTTTAAATGATGTCTCCTCTGAAGGCAATACATTCTCTCTAGGTTCCCTTTGGATAAAATTTGACTCCCAACCGTTTTCTTCTTTCCATATAGCGTCCTCTAATTTTCCATCTATTGTTGGAATTTCCAATATCGTAATACTTTTAGTAGTGTATGTTTTTTTTAAAATTTTTTGCTGCTGTGGAAAACCAACAAAATGGATAATAAAAAGAATTGGTAGTATTATTTTAATTTTAAACATATGTGCTGTCTTTATTTTTTTCAAAATTATTGTGAGTATCCAATTTTTGTTAGAAAGTAAATTGAATGGTTTTCTTCTATCATTGAAAAGAATTCAACTACACTCATTTGCAAAGTGTTGTATCTTTGAGTTATGGAATTAAAATATTTTAGGCTCATTAAAACTATTACAGAAGAAGGTAGTCTTGCCAACTCTTCAGAGCGTTTGTTTTTAACTCAGTCGGCTTTAAGTCATCAATTACGAGATCTTGAAGAACGCTTAGGGTTTAAAGTTTTTCATAGGAGTAGAAATAAATGGGAATTAACTAAAGAAGGTAAAGAGCTTTACAGTTTGGCTAATAAACTATTTAATTCTATTGATGAAAGTTTTAACACTATTCAACATATAAAAGAGGGTTCCAAAGGGGCCATTAAATTAAGTGCAGAGTGTCAATCTTTTTTCCACTCTATTCCAAGTTTTATTCAAAAAATGGGAATTTTATATCCAGAAATTGATATAGATTTGAGCCTTGGAGCTACACATCAAACCATTTCGCAAGTACTATCGAATGAAATTGATATTGCCATTGTAACCTCAAAACCTGCATCTGAAGAATTGGAAAGTATCAAAGTTTTTGAAGATGAGATTTTTGCAGTTATTCATCAAGAAAGTCAACTAAATAGTTTAGACTATATAGAACCTAGTCACTTTTCAGATTCGCATTTATTTATAAATTCTTTTCCTCTGGAAGGTGTTTCTGTTTATGAGCACTTCTTAAAGCCTAATAAAATTACTCCCATTAAAATATCAGCTATTCCATTTACCGAAATTACTTTATCAATGATTGAAGCTAATATGGGGCTTATGTGTGCTCCAAAATGGCAACTAAAACCTTTTAAACTTTCTGAGAACATTGTTTTTAAACGCATCAGTAAAAATGGCTTAAAACGAAATCATTATTTAGTTGTAAAAGCTATAAATAAAAACAAGAAATACATTCACGATTTCATATCAAGTTTTGAAGAGGACTTTTTATAGTATCAATTGCAATAATCATCAATAATGAAAAAAGTGGAGATAAACTCCACTCTAATCAAACTAAACTAACTCAAACTACAGCCAATCAAAAAAACTGTAACTTATTAGGTTAAAAAATATTTGAAATTATTTAAACACCTTTCTCTTTTTTATAAGTCATTAATACCAGAATAAGGCATAAAATTGATGATAAAGCACAAGCTCCATACATAGCCATCCATCCAAAATATTCTGTTATGTATGCGAGACCTATTCCTGAAAAAGTAGCTCCAACATATCCAAAAAAACCTGTCATTCCACACGCTCCAGAAATTGCTTCTTTTACTGTTACCCTAGATGCTTGCACACCACTTATTAAATTTTGGGGGCCATCAATTAAAAAACCAATTAAGAGTAAGGAAACACCAGTAAAAATTATATTATTAGGTCCTGAGTAGAAGTAAAAACCAATAATACTAAATGTTAATAAAACGAGATAAATTACATTAATAGGAACACAACGTCCATTCCAAAATCGATCTGCTAAATACCCAGCTACTATACCACCAGGTATTCCTGCTAAAGGCATTAAAGTCCAAAACATAGCAACACTAATTTGGTCTATCCCCTTTACATCATACAAAAAAATAGTAGCCCAATCTAAAGTTCCAAATCGAATAATATAAATAAACATATTTGCTAAACTTAAAATCCAAATATATTTATTGGTAAAGATGTATTTTTTTAAAATTTCCCAATGTGATTTTGTTTTTTCAGTTAGCTCAACTATTGGTCGGTCATTTTTAAAGTCTTCAATTTCTGGCAAACCTAAAGATACTGGTCGATCACGTAATGTTATGAATAAAAATATAGAAGTAAGACATCCTACTATACCTGGCACATAAAATACGGCCTCCCATCCTACAACACCTTTGTTGTACAAATTAATAATCCCAGCTACAAGAAGTCCAACTCCAAAAGTTCCTGCTGTATGCGAAGATGATAAAATGGTCCATTTTGTGGCTCTTTCACTTGGCGAAAACCAATGCACTAACCCTTTGGCAATAGGTGGAAACCCCATGGATTGAAAAGCTCCATTAAGCCCCCAAAAGAAAACTATTAAAAATAGACTATCTAAAAAACCAATAAACAAATGAATGATAGAGGCTAAAAAAAGACCTAAAGCCATAAACATTCTAATATTTGCTCTATCAGCAAAAAGTCCGCTAATAAATTTACCAATACCATATACTACATAAAAAACACTACTGAGTATACCTAATTGAACAATGTCTATATCAAGTTTATCACTAATTAGAGGTAATGCAGGAGATATATTTTTTCTTGTAAAATAAAAGATAGTATATCCCAAATACATACCTATAAACATGCGCCACCTCCAATGTTTAAACTTTTTTGGTATTAATTGATCTGGTATTTTATTCTCTGATGGTTTTTCTTGTTTTAAAGGAGGTAGTTTTTTTAAAAACATATACAATGAATTTATAGGATAAGTGTATTCTTAAATTTGAATACACTTATCCAATTAAAATTTAATTCAATAAAATTTGTGGTTACTCTACTACCAGCCTTTATTTTGAGATAATGTTCCTTTACTAGCACTTATTGGCGTTGGAGGAATTGGCCAAATATGATGTGTGCTAATATCAAATTGAGGTCGTGCAGGCCACACTTCCTCTACCGTAAATCCAGAATCAGGATCAGATTTATCTGTATGAATTCTACCTCTCAAAGCTTCAGTAAGGTTACTAGCATCTCCCCATCGACATAAGTCTTCGTACCGACCAAACAATTCGCCAGCAAATTCGGTTCTTCTCTCTGCTTTCAAATCATCTAAAGTAGCACCTGACTTTGCAGATAATCCAGCACGTGTACGCACTATATTAATTTCTGTATCTCCTGCTCCTGCTCCACTTAACATTATCGAAGCTTCAGCTTTCATTAATAATATATGTGAATAACGCAATAAAGGTAAATTCAAATCTGTAGTAGGTTGATCTCCATCTGCGCTTAAATGAACTCCATCTGCATAACTATAAGGTTCAAGATATTTTTTTAACTGAAATCCTGTTAAGTTTGTTGTAGACCAATACCTTCTACTCTCTCCAAAATATTGAAATTCATCTCCAAAAGCCAGCAAAGTTGCTTCTCTTCTGGTATCTCCTGCTTCATAAGACTCATATAAATTTAAGGTAGGTGCAAAATAGCCCCAACCGTTATATTTTCCCCATCCTTTATTCTCTAAAGCGGCTCCTGGAAACATACTTCCTCCTAACACATTACTTGGCACAGACCAAAGATATTCAGGACCCCAATTATTAGCTATTTTAAAAACATCTTCAAAATTAGATTCTAATTGATTCTTTCCTGAGTTGATTACTTGATTACAGGCATCTATAACTTTTTGCCATGAGCTAGAATCATACTGCGCATTATGTAAATGCGTTCTAGCTAAATAACCAAGTGCTGCATTTTTATGTGCTCTTCCTAGATTAGTTCCTGGACTAAGACCATCTGATCCTTGTGCAAAATATTCTGAATCGTCAAAATACGGTAATAAATCTGCTGCTTTTGAGAAACTTTCTGCCGCAAACATATAGCTAGTAGTAACACTTGCTGGTCTTTCAATAAAGAAATTTTCAGTAACTGTTTCATCAACAATAGGAATTCCTCCGGATGAATCATCTCCATATATTACAGATAATTGAAAATATGCTAAGCCTCTCATAAAATACGCTTGACCTAAAGAGAAATCTTTAACTTTCTGGCTTATAGCATCATTATCTGTTACATTACGTATAATGTCATTAGCTCTTTTGATTACAACAAAATGTAAAGCCCAAATATCTCTAGTATATGAACCAGATCCAGTTGTTTCAAAATCTTTAATTTGTTGAATTTGGGTTTTAGATTTTCCCACTACAAAATCATCACTAGGTATTAAAGAATATAAATGTAATCCTCTACCATAAACGCCTCTATCGCTAATTCCAGAGCCTTGATTGTTGTTTAATACGTACAATGGTGTAGTAGCAGAAATAACTTCTGCATCCGAATTCCAAAAATTTTCAATAGTCGGTTCTCCTCTTGATTCTTCTACCAGAAAGTCACTACAACTTACTAGTGAAAAAACTATAATGCTTATTAAAATATATTTTTTCATAATTCTTTATATTTTATATTATTTTTTTATTAAAATGCGAAATTAAGCCCGAATGTAAATACCTTAGAAACCGGATATTGCCCACCATCTAATCCATTATTATTCAATCCTACTTCAGGGTCTAAACCAGAATAGTCTGTGATAGTAAATAAATTTTCACCTGTCACATAAACTCTTAACCTATCTATTACTTTTAAATCATTAAAAGTATATCCAAGAGTAATGTTTTTCAATCTCAAATAACTGGTGTCTTCTAACCAAAAATCTGATGCTGTGGTTAAGTTTCCATTGTCGTCTCTATGAGATAATCTAAAATTAGATGACCCTGTGTTTCCTGGGTGCCATGTATCAATAGCATCTACAGATAAATTAATTTCTGGGTTACCTTGCCCTATATTATATACACTACCAAGTTTAAAACCATTAAATGCAGTCGATCCACTTACACCTTGAAAAAAGATATTCAAATCAAAATTCTTATAATTAAAATTACCTCTTAGGCTATAAGTAAGGTCAGGGAAAGCACTTCCTTTATAAACTTTATCATTATCGTTAATTACATTATCGCCATTGCGATCTACAAACACCAAATCTCCTTTATCATCCAAACCATTTGTTTCTACCACAAAAAATGAAAACAAAGGCTGTCCAACTACTGATTTAAGTGGTGTTAAACTAGCTACATTATTAATATGAGAAATTTCAATATCATCAGTTAATTCAAGTACTTCATTGTTTATTTTAGACAGGTTACCAGAAATACTATAAGTAAAATCCCCTTCGTTTTTTTGATAAGTTAATGAAGCTTCAAATCCTTTATTTCTAACTTTTCCAGCGTTTACAAATGGATTTTCATTTATTCCTTCTAAACTACTTACTGGCAACTGAAAAATTAAATCTTCAGTATCTTTAATAAAATAATCAGCACTAAATGTTAATGCATTATCCAATAAACCTAGATCTAAACCAAAATTTAGAGATTTTGTTAATTCCCATTTAATATTTAAGTCTGCTCTAGTGTTAGCAGCAAAACCATTTGATTTATCACTCGATTCTCCTAAAACTGTAGGTATTAAACTTAATTGAGGGCTTGTCGGGAAATTCCCTAAAGAATTAATGTTTCCAATAATACCCCAACTAGCTCTTAGTTTAAGATTACTTATAGTTTTACTTTCTTTTAAGAATCCTTCTTCGGATGCTCTCCAAGCTACTGCAACTGCAGGAAATGTACCCCATGTATTATCAGAAACTGATGAAGGAATTTTAGAAGTTCCATCTCGTCTCACACTTGCAGTTAACAAATATTTTCCATCATATCCATAAATAGCTCTACCAAAATAAGACATTAAAGAATTAGCCCCATATCCTGTTTTTGGCGAAGTAAACTCTTCTGCATTTATAAGCTCTCTAGCTGAATCTGTTTCAAAAGCAAAGGTTCTTCCTGTTATACTAAAAACATTTCTTTGAAATCTTTGCAATGTATGCCCTGCCAATAAGGTAAGGTTGTGAACATCGTTAAATGTCTTATTATAATTAAGTGTAGTTTCTAAAGACCAATCTACCTGTTTAGATGTTGCATAATCAAGGCTATTATCAGTAGTTGTTGTTTTAGACCGTTCCGGGCTTCTCGGTTTAAATTCTTTAAAGTTATTTGTTTTAGAATTTATCCCAAAGCTTGACTTTAATTTTAATCCCTCAATAATTTTATAATCAAAATAGATGTTTGCGAACAAATCTTCAGTAATATTTTCAATATCTAATCTATTTAAGGTGGATACAGGGTTTATTGTAGCTACCGAAGGTAAGTCAGAATAATTTCCATTTTCGTCATAAACAGGCGTTTCAGGATCTGCAAGAATAGATTGTAATATAAGACCATTGTATGACTGTGTTCCGTTCTCATCTGTTGTTCCGGTAAATGCAGAATTTCCATTTGTTCTTGTAAATGAAACATTCTCTCCAATTTTAAGTTTGTCATTTACTTTAAATTCAGAATTTAACCTAAAAGTCAATCTTGTCGCTTCTGTATTTATTAATGTTCCTTCTTTTTTATTGTAACCTAATGATGTAGAAAACTTGTATTTTTCATTTCCCCCTCTTGCTCCTATATCATAATTTTGAGTAATACCAGTTCTAAAAATTTCGTCAATCCAGTTGGTTCTCGTTACTTGATTGTATGAACTTTCTGGAGGTAATACAAATGTTGGGTCATCATTATTAGTAGCTATATCTAAATACTTATATCTATCAGCTGCACTTAACGCTTTGGGTTTTTTTACATTCTGAAACCCAGTATAATGGTTAAAGTCAAAAGATAATTTACCATTTTTTCCTTTTTTAGTTGTTACAAGAATTACACCTCCTGCGGCTTTTACACCATAAATTGCTTGAGACGAAGCATCTTTTAAAACAGTTATAGAAGCAATATCAAAAGGGTTAATAGGCCCTCCGTAATAAGGAACACCGTCAACAACCCAAAGAGGAGATTCCTCATTAAAAGTACCAATTCCTCTAATCTTAATACTAGGCGCTCCTGTTGGATCTCCACCATCACTAACTACCGTAACACCTGAAACACTTCCTTGTAAAGCTTCTTCGGTTGTGGTTACTGGTCTTTCTCCAATATTATCTACTGTTGCAACAGCTCCAGTTAAATCTTTTTTAACTACCGATCCATATCCCACTAAAACTATTTCATCAAGTTCAGATGCATTAGCTACTAATTGAACATTAATTTCTGTTTGTCCTTTAACGGATATTTCCTGTGTTGTAAAACCAATATAAGAGACAACAATAATAGCATCTTCATTTTCTACAGCTAAAGTATATTTACCATCAAAATCTGTAGTTGCACCCGTAGAAGTTCCTTTTACAATAATTGTAGCACCGGGTAAGGGTTGACCTGTATCATCGGATATAATACCACTAACCTCAATTTGTTGTAGCTCTATATTAGCAGATTGCTTATTTACATTATTGTTTTTACTATTATCGTTCTCTTTTCTTTGTTTAAGAATGATTTGTGTTTCTCTTAATATTTGATAAGTTGTATTTGTATTATCAAACAAATTAATTAACACCTTTTCAATGCTGGCATCTTTTAGTTTTATTGAAACTTTACGTTGTAAGTCAACAAATTTAGTATTGTATACAAATCTGTATTTTGTTGTAGCTTCAATTTTATCAATTACCTTATCAATAGTTATATTTTCTTCTTCTAAAGTAATTGCTTGAGAGTAGCCATTATTGCTTGCAAGCATACTAAAAAAAGTAGCAAAGACAAAGATGGCTGTTAATTTCATTTTTAAATCAATTTTTATAAAAGGTAGAGGCATACCTTTCTTATCATGAAGTTTTTTCATATTTTTGAATGTTTTAATAGTGAATAACTAATTTTGGTTGATCACTTATAAATACCGGAAAATGTTACAGCATTTTTCGGTTTTTTATTTTCTCTTTTCAGATTAAATAAAGTGATTTTTAATATACTTCTTAAATAGTTTGGTTGTTTTATTTCATATAGTCTTCGTTTTTAAATTTGGTTAATTAATATAAATTGTATTCTCTTCTATTCTATATTCGATATCAAAACTATTTTTAAAATAGCTTAATATAATATCAATTGGTTCTTCTTTAAAGCTTGCATTAAAAACTTCTTTATTTAACTGCTCGTTTGTATTTATTATTTTTACATTATAATGACGCTCAAGTTTTTTAGAAATATTTTCAAAACTGCTATTTCTAAAAACCAAGCCTCCTTTCATCCATTGGGTGTAAATTTCAATATTAACTTTTTCTGTAGAAATGTTATTCTCATTTTTATCATGAGACCCTTTTGTTCCTGGCACAATTGTAACGCCTTCTTTTAAAGTCTCTTCTTCATTGTAAAGGGCAACAGATCCTTCGACCAAAACAACATCTGTTGTTGCATCTTCAGGATAGGCTGAAACATTAAATTCGGTTCCAAACACTTCAACGTTCAATGCTTCAGCATTTACTATAAATGGATGTTTTTTATCTGAAGTTACATCAAAAAACGCCTCTCCATTTAAAAATACTTGTCTGTTTTTTCCATTAATAAATTTAACTGGGTATTTTAATGATGTACCTGCATTTAAATGAACGTTTGTACCATCAGACAGTTGTATTTCAAACCGTTTACCATAAGGTACTGTTAACGTATTATAAACCAATTTTTCTTTTATAATATCATTGCTATACACTAATTGAGTCCCGCTTTGGGTACCAACAACGTTGCCTTTAACATCAACAACTTTAGTTGAACCGTCTTCATTTATAATTTGAATATTTCCATTTTCTAATTCTAAGGTAATATGCTCTGATGGTATAACAAATTCTGGTTTACTTGAGAAATATCCTTGTTGGTAGAAATATCCTAAACTTAAAAATATAACAGCCACTGCTGCATATTTAAAGGCTCTTGAAACCGAGTTAATATATTTAACTTTTGAAATAGGTTTTACATCCTCATCTATTCTTTTTTCCAATCTCTCAAAAATCAAATCAGTATCAATCTCATTGTAAATAGATATTTTTTTTTGAACCTGTTTTTTATCAATTATCTTATTATATAGCTTGTTATTTTCGTCAACTTTTAACCAGTTATCTAGAATTATTTCTTCTTCTGGAGTTATAATCTTTGAAATTGATTTATAAATTAATCTTGATATGTAGTATTTTGTAGAATCGTGTTGCATTTATTGGTAATTATAGATATAAAAAATTGTACGTATAAGTTTTGAAAATTAGCCTCTTTAATAACAATCTTAAAGAACTAATAATACGCTTTTTAATAAAGCTCTATTACTAAGACTATAAAAAATACTTTTCGGGTGGAAAATTTTAAAAAAAATTATAAACTGGCTAAAAGGATCTGAAAAAGAGGGTAGTTTTTTAAATGTATTCTTAACAACTCAATCGCTCTTGCTCTTTGAGATTTTACTGTATTTAAACTAATTTGAAGATCCTCAGCAATATCTGCATATTTTACTCCTTCTATACAAGATAACTCAAATACCTTTCGGCATTTACTTGGTAAGCTTTCTAAGGCTTGAAACAAAATGGCATGTGTTTCTTCTTCAATAATAAATTGTTCCATAAAATGGATAGAGTCATGCTTTTCTTTATCATAACGTTCAAACTTCTTTTGATTTTTAAGATAATCTAAAGATGTATTGCGAACCATGGCATATAGATAAGATTTTAGATTATCTATATCTCCCATTTTATGACGTTTTTGCCAAAGAATAAATAGTACATTTTCAACTATTTCTTCAGCCATATATGAATCTTCAACATATTTTAAAGCAAAAACATATAATCGTTTATAGTATGCATCAAAAATAGTTTTATAGGCATTTCTATCCCCATTTTTTAGAAGAGAGACTAATGAGGATGTTATATTTAATTTGCTATTTTTCAACAAAAAGAATTGCTTAAACGTTCGCAAATTAATTAAAATAATATGAATTAATTAATATAATTAATTCATATATGTCGTTTTTGATTGTCTAAGTAACCATTTCTTGTTAATCTATTTTTGTGTTTTTTTCAATAAGCTAGCTCTTTTATCTCTTAAAAGTTAATCATTTGATCTAACAAAAAAATCATCAACAATTTTCCCATCTATATCCTTAAAATAAAAGTGAGCTAAAGTTGTATCTCCATTATAATTGAATTCTCCAAAAAGAGCTCCATGTTGTGAACCATTTCCTGTATGAGACACACTTGCCCACCAAGGGTTATTTTCTAAGCCACTTTCGGCATCTCGAAGGCTTTTACCTCCAATTCCAGAAACAAAAGCAAATGATCGCCCTTCATCAATACTAGTTAAAGGGTCATCAACAATTAAGTTAACCGTATTGTCGGTACTTGAAATTGTTTGATTTTGAAAACTACTCATTTCATGGGTTCTACTATAAGAATGTTCATGTCCTGTAGCAATAATAGCTCCAGCCTTCCGAGATTCTTCATAAACATTCCAACCTGCTTCATTTCCTTTTCCTCCGATTTGCATAAGTCGTTGGTTTTTATGCCAAAAGGCAATTCTCCATATAGCATTAACACCATCAAACTCATCACGAATATAATTACCCGCTACTGTTGTGGTAATTCCAAATTCATCAGGAGCAGAGCTAACAAATGTAATACCTTGATAAGTAAAGGAGGATAATACTCCCAACTGACCTTTCCAAGGAATACCAAGTCTTTGAAACCTTGCTTCTAAAAATGATTGGTAACCATTAGTGCCATTCCAAACCGTATCATCATGGTTACCAACACCATAAAAATATGGGAATTCAGCTCCCAAAATACCATTAATATTATTTTCAAAATCTTGTGGAATTTCTGAATAGTTAAGATCTCCTGGATGAATAACAACCTGTGAGCCTTCGTTTTTTATAAGGTTTAAAACAGCATCTGCATTTACGCCAATATCTGAATCGGCTAAGAAAGCAATTTTGAAATTTATAGGAGTTTTAACAGTAAAATCTAGTCCAATAGCGGTATTAAGACCTTTTGTTACACTAACTGGTCCATTAGAAGCCCCAACAGGAACTTTTACTACTATTTCTGTTTCTGAAACCGATATTATATCGTTAGCCTGTATATCATTAAAGCTTACAGAAATACCTGAAATATTATTGCCAAAATTGGTACCCGTAATTGTAATGATAGCCTCTGTTAACTCTGACACTGAACTTAATGCTGTTATGCTAGGTGGAAGCGGTGCTTCTTCTACTATAAAGTTAACAGAATTAGTGCTTGTTTCTGCGCCTATAGAGACAGATACAGGTCCTGTTTTTGCTCCAAACGGTACTTTTGTAGAAATTTGATTTTTTGATGCAAATGTTATCTCATTAGCAACCTTATTATTGAATTTTACACTAATTGTTGAGATATCTGAACTAAAATTAGCTCCAGTAATTGTTACCGCAGTACCTTCTATTCCTTTTGTAGGGTTTATAGAGGTTATACTAGGTTTAGGTATTTCAACTTTTTCTTGTTCACTATTAGTGCCAGATTTTGAGCAATTTGTCAAAAAAATCACAAAAAGTATTATAATTAACACAAAGTGATTGTTCTTTATTTTTTTTATAATATTCATAATTTTACTCTATTGATAATTTAAATTTTTCTCCACTATCATTAACTCTAAAATAATTACCCTGTTCAATAAATAATGCCTCAGATTTACCTGTAAATTTTTCATTTGAGTGTTTAATATCTACCCTTATCACTTTACCATTAAAATCGCTGGTAATCTTATCATCAACAATGGTGTGACCTATTACTAGCCGATCTACACTAAAAAATTTTAAAATTTCATCTAAGCTATTTTGATTTATTTTACTGTATTCCCCTCTCGCACTATTATAATCAGTAACAAGTCCTCGATACCATAAGGGGCCCATCCTACTAAACACTAAATTATCTAGTTCGTTTTCACCCGGATTACTTGTTAAATTGACCCTAATGTTTTTTCTAACAATTCCATTAATTCTATCTAACGATAAATTAGCATCTACTACATCTTCACTAATGCCTCCATGCAGATATAATGAGTTTCCAATTTTTTCAACACAGTTTTTTGAAGCAATCCATTTTGCTAATTCATTAGTATCAGAAAGCAGGTCTCTATATGCTTCTTTTTCATCTTCCTTTCCAGATAATATTTTTGCTAGTTCTATGTATCTCCTTTTTACATATTTTAAGTTAGCGTGCATGTTCATAACATCATGATTTCCCAAAATATAATGCACCATACCACCTGCTTTTTTTGCATCTTGTTCTAGCTTATATAATAGCCATAAACAAGCCCAAGCATTGTTACCTCTATCTACCATATCTCCACAAATAACTAGATGCCCTCTACCGAATACCCAGTTATAATTTTCGTCCATAACATTATTGCTAACCAATAAGCTATAAAAGGCATTGAAATTCCCTTCTATATCTGAAGTAACAAATAGTTTTTCAGGAGATTTATAAACCGTTTTAGGAAATTTATAACTATCAATTAGTGAAAATGAAAAACTATCTTTATCTGAATTGTTTACGTTACATGTAAATTGTTGACCGCTTATTCTTTTTAAGGTTGTATTAAAAATATAAAATGATGAATCTTTGTCCTTTTGAACGGTGATTATTGACAAACTATCATTTTTGCCATATATATAAGGCCCATCAATTTCGTTTAAAGCCTTAGTATATATTCTATTCGAATTTATATGCTTTTGTTTTTTAGAAAAACAACTACATATCAATAAAGATAGAATTAGAAAAAAGCAATAATTTAATAACCTTGGTTTCATTTACTTATTTTATTTTTTGCAATCAATTATATCTGTTTAATTACCGTTTTTGATATTATAACTCTATTCAGAGTGATAACCATTAATAGCATATTCTGAAAAAAAGCAGTCCTTTAAATAATTAGCACTGCTTTTATTTAACTAACTCAATAAACAACCATAATAAACATGATATTTCCCTCAATTTTATTTTATTGATATACAACAATTAATTCTGCTCCATCATCTGGTTTTGATGATGAATAATTTTCTGCTTCTCGTCCTCCAGAAGAACTCGAAACTCCTGTACTTACACCTGTATGTTTCATAATAATGTTAATACTATTACCAGACATCCAATCGGTTCTATTTACAATCTCATTAATGATACTCGCTATATTAACAGTTTTTTGTGCATCGCCTCTATCGCCTTTATTTACCCATTCTGGAATAGACCAAACTACATTAGCTACAGTTAATGTCTTAGCTGATAATTCTCCTAAAGTTCCTGTATATGCCGCAGCGTTTGCAACATTTTCGCCATAAATAGTTAGCTCGACAGCATCTGCTCCTGTATTGTCTGCGTTAAATTGCACATAAGCTTCTGTAACTGTTGCGCCTTGAGGAATGGTTACATTATTATATCTTAAGCCAATATTCATTAAACCTTGACCACTACTGATTTCTCCAAGTTCTAAATCACTACTGCCTAAGTCCATAGTACCAATAGGTTCACCAAAGCTAACAGCTACTTCTTCTACATCGTCGTCATCACTGGTTAAAGGAACCGACAATGTAGTTATTGTAAGTACTGTAAAATCTTCGTTACTCGTTACCGTTCCTCCAGGAGCAGTTATACTAATGGGTCCTGTTGTTGCTCCATCTGGTACACTTGTGGTTATAGAAGTTGTAGATGAACTTGTTATAACTGCAGTTGTGCCATTAAAACTTACTGTATTGTCGGTAATATTTCCTCCAAAATTTTCACCAGTTATTGTAACAGTCTCACTTACTCCTCCCGTTAAAGGAGTGATATTTGACATTACTGGTAAAGGAGCTAAAACTGTAAAAGTTGGACCAGAAACATCAAAATTTATTACAGAAACCTCAATTGCTCCTGTACTAGCTCCATCCGGAACAGTTATAACTATTGATGTAGGGTTTGCTGATTTAATTGAAGCTGTTATACCATTCAGCTTTACCGAATTATCAACAATTTGGGGATCGAAATTTGTTCCTGTAATGATTACTTCATCTCCAAACCTACCAAGAGTTGGCTCTATTGATATTATTGTAGGTCTTTCTTGTGGTGTAACATTAATTCTATTAGCATCATCATTTGTATCACAAGAATTTATTATAATAAATGCCAACAATCCCAGATAAAAAGAACCGCCTTTAGTGATTACTTTTAATATTGTTTTCATAATTTTCATTGTTTTATTTGTGTTTTGTTTGTCCAAATGATAAAATTGTTATAATTCCCATTCTATAGTTATAGTTGCAGCATCGCTACCGGGTCCAGCTTCTGCTACTCTTCCTGATTCAGTAGGGTTAGCAAGTGTTGCAGCTGTAGGTGAGAAAATAATGTTTAGGCTATTATCGTATTCCCACCCCGATCTATTAACTATTTCTTGAATCACAGACTTTATGTCTGTAGTTTTTTGACTAGCACCTGCTTCTCCAACTGTAGCCCAAACGGGTATATTCCAATCTACACTAGCAGTAGTTAGTATTCTATTAGATATATCGAAGTCGGTTGAAGTAAAAGTGGTTGCGTTATCTACAGCTTCTCCGAAAATTGTCATGACAACATCTGCAGGGTTATCTACATCTTCATCAACAGTAAATTGAATACTTGCTGAAGTAATAGTAGCTCCTTTTGGAATGGATATTTTGTTAAATCGTAAACCTATAATCTCAGTTCCTCTAGTGCTACCTTCTACTTCACCAAATTCTATATCAGAGCTTTCCAAATCAATATTCCCAGGAGAGTTTCCATTGATTCCTTCTTCGGCATCATCACTTTCAGATTCTATGGATGAAATAACGGTTCCTGAACTTACCTCATTATTAATAATATTAATAATAAGTTCTCGCCTGTTGTCTTCTGAATATCCTTCACCTGAAGGCAATGATAAGACAATGGTATGGTCGTCATCAAAATTATTGTTATCAATTAATGAAATAGAGATACTTTGAACTGAAGCACCAGCAGGAAAATCAAAGTTTAAGCTTCCATCAATAGTATAATCTACACCTTCTACAGCTGTGCCTCCAATAGTGACTTGAGTATTTTTAGCCGTTGCTAGTACTGCTCCTATCTCAACAGTAATGCTTTTAGTTACTTGTTCTCCTACAGAAACAGTAGAAGCCGTTTCGTCAAAAATATCTTCGTTAGGACTTTCATAGAAAAGAGCATCACTAAAAAAAATGACATTCGTATTTTCATCCAATAAAGGACCTATTTTGTCCGTTTCACATGAAATGAATAATATTAGAATTAAAATATATTTATATAGTTTCATATTTATAGTTATTAAATTTTATTAATACCCTGGATTTTGTATTATATTTTCATTTGCATCTAATTCGCTTTGCGGAATTGGAAATACGAATCTAAAATTGCCAGCTTCAAGGGTGCAACTTATAGTTAAACCTCTGCAATCTGTTCCTCGCTGTACACCCTGATTTATTCTTTTTAAATCAAACCATCTGTGTCCTTCTGCAACCAATTCTTTTCTACGTTCTACTTGAATAGCATCTTTCAATACTTGACCAGATAGGTCTTCATTTACATAATTAGTAATTCTACTCGCTCTAAGCGTATTTAAGTCTGCAGATCCTAAAGCATCTTGACCAGAAATATTAGCATATGCTTCTGCTCTAATCAAATACATTTCGCTTACACGCAATACCTTAGCATTATTTAAACCTCTCTCTCCTCCTCGACCTGGGTATTTAAATGGTAAATACACATCATCGTTTTGATCATTAGCTCCTGGTGGGTTTAATGGGTTAATAAGTACAAATGAATTAAAGCGTATATCATTTACTTCATCATATAAAGTAGCCATATCATTACTAAGCGTGAAAGTTGATCTTGGTGCACTTGGATTAGAATTATCTAATAAATCTGATCCAATTCTACCATCTCCAGTTGTAGCAAAAGCAACAGCAAAAAGTACTTCTCCATCGGTATCTTCTGCCCACATAGAAGCATAATCTACTGGGTTGGCCAATTGACTTTGGTTAATAACTATTGTAGCATAATTTACTGCATCTTGCCATTCTCCAGCATATAGAGAAACTCTTGCCAATAAAGCATTAACAGCAAGAGCATTAAAATAAAATGGTCCATTTTCCTGAGGGTCTTTATCTACATTATTCAAAAGGTTTTTTGCTAAAAGCAAATCATCAAATATCTGATCGTATACTTCTGCAACTGTATTACGTGCAGGCTTACCTATTTCAAATAAAGTAACTATGGGTACAGCTAATTTTGTAGAGTTTCTACCATAATCTTCTGCGTAATATTTTAATAATTCAAAATGACCTAGAGCTCTAAGTGCCAAAGCTTGACCAACAATTCTATTCTTTTTCCTACCATCTTCAAATGCATCTGAATTATTGATAACTGTATTGGCATCAAATATTAATTCATATGAACCGCCCCAGGTGCCTATGTCCGTTCCTGATGTATATTGCCAGTTGGCTTCTCTTCTGTTACCCCCACCGTTACTGTTTCCTATTCTTAAGTTATCAGCTAAAAGGTCTGGTAGCCATAATGTAGCTTCACCGTACAGACCGCTTCCTCTTAATTCTGCGTAAGCTCCATACAATGCCGTTTCAAGGTCATCTAAATTTCGAAGTGCTACTTCTGCACTTATAACGTCTGGTTGTGTAACATCTAATTTACCATCACATGACGCTAATAATAAAAGAGGTAAACCAAGTATGATATTTTTATATTTTTTCATAATCTTAATTTTTTTGAATTTAAAATTTTACGTCAATCCCAAAGGTGTAAGTTGATAATGAAGGATAGTCTGCAACATAATCAGTACTAGAGTTTTCAGGATCGAGACCAGAAAAGGTGGTCCATGTATATACATTTTGTCCTTGTAGATAAAGCCTCATCCCTGAAAGGTTTATTTTCTCTAAAACACTGTTAGGTAAATTATAAGAGAGTGTCACATTTCTTAACTTAATAAAAGAAGCATCTTCTAACCATCCAGAATCTGTAAAATAGTTGCTTATTTGTCTGGGATCTGGAATATCTGTAACATCACCTGGTTGTCTCCAAAAACGTAGTGCATTGGTTGACACACTTCCTCGGGATATTTTGGTAGGATTATCCAAAGATGTACGAGCTACATTGTATATGTTTTTTCCTTGAGAAAAACTAAACAAAGTACTAAGTTCAAACCCACCAGATGTAAATCTATTTAAGAAACCTCCTGTATACTTTGGAGCTGCCCTACCTACATTTACTCTATTATTTAAATCGTAGGTTTCCGTAAGGTTTCCATCTAAATCATACCATAAAGTTCTACCATTTGCCGAGTTTACCCCAGCCCGTTTCACCAAATTGAACTCAGGATAAGATCCACCTTCTTCTATTAAAAAACGACCTAAGCGGAAACTTTCTCCATCATTTAATTTAAGTATGGTTGTTTCATTTGTAGCTATATTTAAAGATGATTCCCATCTAAATTTTTCAGAATCGATGTTTATTGTACTAAAAGACAATTCTATTCCTTCATTCTTTAAACTTCCAACGTTTCTAAGTTGTGAACTAAATCCTGTTGTTCTAGAAATGGGTACATTCTGAAGTAAATCTGTTGTTTTTTCACTATAAACATCAAGATTGATTTTTAAGCGGTTTTTGAATAATGATGCATCTAACCCAATATTAGTCTTTGCAGTTTCTTCCCATTTTAAATCAGGATTAGAAAGTCCAGACGAAATTCCTGCTAAACCATTATAAGAAGTTGATGTAAAAATGGGTCGTGCTGCTGTATCACTTATATTTTGATTACCAACAGTACCATAACTAACTCTAAGCTTTAATAGGTTTATAGCTTTAACAGATGACAGAAAGTTTTCTTCAGAAATTAACCATCCAATACCCATTGAATAAAAGTTACCAAATGCGAAGTTTGAACCAAAACTAGAAGATCCGTCTCGTCTTATACCTGCAGTAACATTATATTTATTTAGATACGAATAATCTAAAGTTGCAAAATATGAAGATAAGTTTGATACAGAATTAAACCCTCCAAAATCAGGAATAAAACCATTCGTTTCTGTACCTTCTGTGGCTCCATCTATTACAGTTAGTTGATTTAAACCATAAGTGGTTATATCAAATCCATCACTATTATCACTTACAAACTCTTGATAAAGTCCTGCGTTAAATTTATGATCTTCATTTATATTGAATTTATATTGTAATGAATTTGTTATAGTAAATGATGTTCTCTCTGAAGTACTTAAATTCAAAGAACCTTGACCTCCTTGTCTTCGACGACCGTCAACTGAATTAGGGTCAACATACGTACGGTTGTCTCTTCTGTTATTTCTTATATTTAAACTCGTATTAAAACTTAGTCCTTCTAAAAAATTAAAATCATAGCGCCCGCTCAAACTAACCATAACAGTTTTTGTTTTTCGGTCCTCATCATTTGTATTAACTCGTTCTAAATTATTTTGTACAGATGATTGTGATGCATCCAAAGGAGCTGCATAATCGCCAGTAATAGGGTCTATAGCTCTATCATATGCAGGAGTTCTAATACTAGCGTAAAAAGGATTACTTCTACTAAAGCCACCTTCGTTTTCACTATCCTCTGCCGAGGTATAACTTAAAAAAACATTAGCTCCTAGTGTAAATCTGTTTTTAGAATAGTCAATTTTGGTACGTAAAGAATATCTATCTAATTTAGACCTTAATGCTATACCTTCTTGACTAAAATATGATCCCGATATAAAAAACTTAGTGTTTTCGTTACCTCCAGACATACTTATTTCATGAGAATTGGTTTTACCGTCTCTAGTTAATACATCCAACCAATCTTCGCTATAGGCTGCTAATTCCTCAATTTCTTCAGGCGTAGCTCCTACATTTATAACCCCACCAATACCAATTTCTTGCGAAAGACTAATAAGTTGGCTTGAGCTTAATGGACGTAAAGCATCATTATATCTAGGAGCTATTGAAATACCAGTATATGTTCTATATTCCAATGTTGCTTTACCTTGTTTTCCAGATTTTGTTGTAATTACAATAACCCCATTTGATCCTCTGGAACCATATATTTGAGTAGCAGCTGCATCTTTCAATACACTTACAGATTCTATATCATTAGGATTAATACCCGAGAAGTCTAATCTTCGTATTGCTTGACCATCTAAAATAAAAAGAGGTGAATTGGACAAAGCAAAGGAACTAAACCCTCTTATATTTACACTGGCAGCATCACCGGGTTGTCCGCTTCCAGAAAGAATAGTTAGTCCCGGTGCCGAACCTTGCAAAATTTGATCAAATGTAGCCATTGGTACATTCTCAATTTGCTTTTTATCAATAGTTGCAATAGCTGATGTTAGTTTCTTCGTTTCCTTCTTACTATAACCAACTACTACTACCTCTTCTAGTTTAGAGCTGTCTTCTTTTAAAGTAACATTAATTGTATTTGATGTTTCCACAATCATTTCTGCTGTAGCCATCCCTACAAAGCTAAAAACAAGAATATCTCCTGTACTAGTTCGAATAGAGTAATTACCATCAAAATCTGTTTGGGTTCCTTGATTTGTCCCCTTAATAATAACATTTACTCCTGGTAATGGGCCAGAACCATCAGATACAACCCCTGTTATTTTCATGTTTTGAGCAAAACTAAATTGCACTATAAACATTAATAACAGTACTGTAATTAAGTGTAATTGGTTTTTCATAAAAAATTTATTTGATTAGTATTACAAAAATATTCAGCATTGTGTTGAAACATTCTTTTCAAGCTACTATTAACCTACTATGGTTTGTAATTTATCATAGATAAACCTACTACATTGTCTTATATGCTATCATTATTTACAGAATTGATAAACAAATCATTATTTTTACTTTTAATAAAATTTATTTTTATGAAAAGCTTCTCTCTTCTAAAAACACTAACCATATTACTGTTTACTTTTTTTGTTTTTCACAATGGCTATGGCCAAGTAAAAATTATTAAAACAGGTGACGAATGGGAGTTTAATGATGATGGAATAGAACCTCCAAAAGATTGGATAAAACAAAAAAACATAATTAACAATTGGAAAACAGGAGCTTCTCCTCTAGGCTACGGTTCCAGTTTAATAAAAACTACAGTTAGTTATGGTAGCGATTCCGAGAATAAACACATTACCAAGTATTTTAAAAAAACATTTATAGTTGATGACCCTTATGCTTATTTAATTTATAAATTGAATGTACAAAGAGATGATGGCATTGTAATATATCTTAACGGGCATGAGGTAATGAGAGACAACATGCCTGATGGTGAAATAACAAACGAAACAACGGCTGTTGATTTAATATTCACTGATGCAACTGAAAAAATTACTCATACAAAACTTTTATCGCCAGATTTGCTTAATCAAGGGCTAAATACAATTTGTGCTTCAGTACATCAAGCAAGAAAAATTTCTTCAGATTGTATTTTTAATTTAGAAATTATAGGAGATAATAGTGCTGAATCTATTCCCTTATTACTTAAGGAACAAGCTATAAAAAACTTAAGTTTAGACATCAAGCTAAAAGAGGTTAATCATAAACAAGAACTTGAAAAAAAAGAGCTGAGAATAGAATTTATAGAGCATTCAAAAAACAATTATAAAATTTCACTTTTCATTATATGTGGTATTCTATTATTATGCATTTTGGCCTTTTTATATGTGTTTCGAAATTTTATAAAAAAAGAGAAAATATATACAGAGAATATATTAGACCTAAAAGAAGCCAATAAAAATAAGGATAGAGAAATGATGAATTTTTCTTTAAGCTCGCTGAATAATAAACAATACTTAAAAGAGTTAAAAAGAGAATTAGAATTTAATATTAAAAACAAAACATCATTAGAGCAAAAAGGAATTAAAAGAATAGTTAATCAGATAGACTATAACTTAGATCATGATGAAGGTTGGGAAAATTTAAAAAAACATTTTAATGCTGTGCATTCTGGTTTTTTTGATAAACTTATTAAATTACATCCTTCACTATCTGAGGTAGAATTAAGGCATTGTATTTTCATAAAATTACATATGCAAACTAAAGAGATCGCAAATTTATTACATATTGATCCTAGATCTGTACAAGCATCGAGGTATAGATTAAAAAAGAAAATGAATTTAAACGAGAATACAGATTTAAAAGAGTACTTATTGTCCGTTTAATTCAATAACCTAAAAGAAGTAAAAGCCTATAAATCATTCAATTTACAGGTTTTAATTTAAATACTACTATTTTATCCCTTCTAGTAACAATTTTACTAATCTTTTGAAGGCAACAAATGTCTAATTTGTGCTATAAAGTTATGAGCTTCTCCGACCGTATTTATATTTTTAAGCTGCGTGTAATCTATAGGAATATTGGCATTATCTGTATTGTTTTTAGCAATAAAACTTGCGCCAATTAATATGGATTTTTGTAAATCATTTAAAGGATCTTTATTGTAAGAATCTGAATTGATTTCTGGAATTATTGGTTCAGGTATACTCGGGAAATCATCTCTTTTATTTAGTGAGAAAACCTCTTCAAATGATGAAGCTGCTTTATCTCGATCTGTCAGACCTTCCATTTTCCATTTTGTGCACATAGTTTTTATGAATGATGAATGATCGAATACATCATTCATAATTGTATTTTTTTGAATATTTGCCGATACCATTACCATAGGTACGCGAACACCCAATCTGTCAAACCCGAAGTTTTTGTCTCCAATCATTCCTTTTTTTGGTGGTACAGCTGGTGGTGGTGGTACGTGATCAAAACAACCTCCATGCTCGTCATACGTAATAATTAGCACCGTATTATCTCGGTATTTACTTTTTGGATTAACAAATAATGATGTGTACACATCCCAAATTAGTTTTTCTCCTAATAAAACAGTACCTATATGTGTTCTGCTATCTACTGGAGACCAATCTGCCGATGATGGATGTTGATCATTGTGCTGCCCATAAAATTTAGGCTCTAAAAATGTGTACTGCGGTAATTTACCTTCATTAATATGCTTTTTGAACTTGATTAGTTTATCTCCTGTATGTACTGTGTGTTGATGCTTAAATGGTCCATTAACCATGGTTGTAAGTGATGCTATATCTTCTGTGTAAACCGCATGCGAAACACCTTTGTTTTCCATACGTTCAAAAATGGTTGATTGAGGCCAAACTTCTCGTCGCCACCTAAGCATAGCCTCGAATTTATCAATGATTCCACATTCGTCCGTCGGATTAACTACCTCTCCTCCCGAAGTTGCAGCATGCCAAAAAGCACGATTACACCAGGTTTGACTTGGCACAGAACAAAACCAATGATCAAAAACGGCAAACTCTTTTGCCAATGTTGTTAGTACAGGTATTTGTGCTGGTTTAAAGCAGGCCATAATCTTGTTATACATATTATAGCCAGGGTTATTATAATCTTTTCCTTTCTTACCGGTTAATGCATCCAAGGTATTTACATAATCATTGATAAAACCTTGCATCTTATCTGGTGGTAAAGGCATGAACTCTGGTATGTTATAAGGGCTTTTCATTTTACATGCTTCGACCTTTAGGTTATCTGGATCGACATGGTTAAAAAGTTGCGTATTTACATGTTGATACACTTCTCCCGGATCAGGAAATGGTTGATGGTAATCTTCCGCTTGATATGGCTCAATAAATTTATGCTGATCGTAATCTTTCGCTCTTGGGGGAACAGGGATTTTAAAGGTTTTGTTTTGTAAGCCCTCGTAGGACTTACCTGTTGGAACTCCGTCTTCGTATAAGTATCCTAAAAGGTTATCGAAAGATCGATTTTCGAGCATTAATACTACGACATTATCGAATGTATCTAGTTTGGCTTGATTAGACATTGAAGTATAGTTTTGTTAGAGTTCTATGTTTTGAAAATTTTTATTGGTAGGCATAAATTTAAAATTAAAGCCATTGTGATCTGCTTTGTACTTTTTTACTTTCTTTTCGACCTTTTCCATATGTTCTTTTTGATGATCTGTGAGTTTATCCTTTGGGTTGGCACTAAACCAAAATGTAAAAGCATTGTCTACCTCAGCATTCTTACTCTTCTCTGAAGCGGTTCCTCTACGAGAATTTACAATAACTTCAAGTACTTTTTCTTCTGGATTGGTATGTGTACCATTTCCACAAAACACATAATGATCTGCTGTTATTTTTTTACAGAAATCTTCATCGATATTAGCAGCAGCTCCATGATGTTGAATTTTGAGCACACTAACATGGAGACATCCATCATTATTTAATTTCTTATTTTTTTTAAGTCCTTTTATAATATCATCTGAATGTCCATCACCAGTCATAAGAATTGTTTTACCATCAGCTTCTGCAAGAAACATTATTGATGCCAAGTTTGGAATACTCACATCTTTGCGAATACCTAATTCTGTAACAGAACCACTATTGATTAAGAATTGTGAAATTTGAGCATTACTTAATGGTTGGTTTAATGCTGTTATGCTTAAATCAGCATAAAACTCTTGTAACTCCTGACGGTGTTCATCTTCCCATTTTATCCATTTTTCTTTAAGATCTGTTAGATCTGTCTGAAAAGGTCCAATAACAGAAAGGTTTATATTACCAATTTTGTGTTCATTTTTTGAGATGGTACTTTGGTTGCATTTTACCAATTTGCCATTGTATTCTGGGTTTAAATCTATGTTTAACTGCTCTGGTCTGATACGTTGTGAAAGCGTGATGCCTTTTTTAATACTGGTTGCTTTATGATTGATCTTATCTAGTAATTCATCGTCTAAGTGTTCAGCAGTCATTTGTTCTACACTCTGTAAAGCATTGGCCACCTGTGGTAGAGAATCACCCAAATCGTATGTTTCAGCAAACGAATTATGCCATATAGATTTTATTAATGGAGGCTCTGCATCTTTTGGTTTTCTCACATTTGCTGTAGAATTAGGATTGCTTTTATGATGATTAAAAACCCTCCACTTTGCTTGGAGCTCCATTAAAGCAATTACACCAACTATATGGTCATCGTCTATATGTGATACACATAATAAATCAATGTCTTCATTGTTGCCTTTTATTTCTTTGTTAAGATAAGGAGCCACAGCTTTTTTGAAGCTTCCTTTCATACCGCCATCTATAAGTATATGGTTATTTTTTCCTGAGCCATTAGCGTGTGAGATTAAGAGTGAATCTCCTTTGGAAGATCTAAATATAATGAGTTTCATTTTATTATAATTTAAGTTAATGTTTTACGCGGTTATGTCTTTAAAATCAAGGAGTCTTTGTGCTTCTTCTAGACATGCATTGACGTTAATAAGACCAAAGCCAGTATCATTTTTCCAGTCATAATTCTCATTAGTAATTGGTGTTGACGTACGCTTCATAATACCCGCAATTTGTACAGATGTTAGTTTTTCATGCTTAGCCAGTAGCAATCCAGCAACTCCACAAGCATATGGGCTTGCCATACTTGTGCCCGTCTTAGCAGTCCAGAGCTGATTTGGACCACTAAAACCATTGGCCGCTACTATATTAGTTCCTGGGGCTACGATTTCTGGTTTTTTTCTGTTATCTCTTGAAGGCCCTTGACTACTGGTGATATTTATTTTATCATTATCGGTATCAAAATTCCCGACAGCTATTACGTTATGCCCACAGGCTAAAGAGTTTATAGATTTATTATCCACATTAGTTGTTTCACTAAAGAAGGATGGGAAATTCCAGAAGTTTTGAACTCTTCGAACTGGATCATCTCTTTCAATCCAGGCATCAAAATTACCATCACGAATTTCATCACCAATAATTCTAACTTTCCAAAGACCCGATTTAACACCAACAATTTGACTCGTATTTAAATTAGGGCTTAAGTAAATGCCTATATAATTATTACCATTAGCTTCATGATAAATCTTATTATACACACTTATAAATGAAAAATCATCTAACTGTTGATTTTCTATAAACTCCTGCGGTTTAATAGGGCCGATCCAATCAGATCCAGGAGGTTTTATCATGACAGAAAAGCGATCTTGAGGCTCGTACCAGATTTCGAGTTCGTTTTCGGAAACATCAACAAATCCGTTACCTATAACATGCCATTCGAGGTCTACCGAAAGACCTTTATTTTCGATCTTTCCCGAAGTATGAATACGCCCCATGATATATCCAAAATCATCTGGTGTTTCTCCTTTCTCTTGGCCTGCATTGCCGGTAGCTACACAAACACATCTACCATCGAGTGTTAATTGGCTATCTACCCATCTGTTAACGGCAGCACTTCCGTCATGTGCAT
This sequence comes from Jejuia spongiicola, assembly GCF_023502325.1. Taxonomy (NCBI): domain Bacteria; kingdom Pseudomonadati; phylum Bacteroidota; class Flavobacteriia; order Flavobacteriales; family Flavobacteriaceae; genus Jejuia; species Jejuia spongiicola. The sequence continues at coordinate 40,139 of NZ_JAMFLZ010000011.1, read as the reverse complement.
GACCGTTGGTGCCTAGGCTAATATTAATAGAAATTGGTTTTCCTTCTTTTTTTGCTAGTTCTAACAAGAAGTCTACAGCGTCTGAAATTCTTGAAGAATCGGTAAATGATTTTGTCCTATGATTATCTTCTTGTGGTAGAGATATTAATACTCCTGCAATATCTGCTTTAGAGCAAACCCCAGTATTTCCTGCTGCAATACTTGCCACGTGTGTTGCATGTGACGATGGAAATTGCTGTGATTGTGGCTCGATATCATGCACTGGAGCTCCTATATTGGGTGCTGCCTGAATGGCATCGTTCATATTCTTTTGTGTAAGCAAACTACCGTAATCGAAATCATTAAACTCTTTATGTTGATTCCAAACCTTATTTGGTTCTGGTCTATGATTACCTCCTTGATCCCAGATTGCCAAAAACCTCGTGTCTCCGTTTGTTTTTAGAAAATCTTGGTGTGCAAAGTCTAAGCCGCCTACATCTATAATTCCTATAATTACATTACCGCTATTTACATTTGGTATATTATTATCCAGTTTTAACCCTTTTGGCTTAGGGCTACTGGATACAGCAAGATTAATTAATGGCGGTGTTAGCACAGATTGTGTTCCTTCAATCCCTACAATGTTAGGGCTTGAAGAAATTAATTGAAGATCATCAAGAATGACATTAGCTTTTACAATTTTACCACAGTGTCTGATGTTTTTAATACGATTGATTACACTAGAATCATTCGAATTCTTTAAATCTTTAATCACGTCAGCCCAGGAGCTACTCGCTCTTAATTCAATATAAATATTGGCTTCTACCCGGGTGGGCGGGTCTTCATCAAGGCTTCCTTTTTTTAAAGCTGATTTCTTCGCTTTACCTTTTGGTTTTTCGTGTATCTCTTGGACAAAATCTAGGTCTGAAGCCAAGGATATTTTTTGCGCTACCAAATTGGTAATATTAGAAAATGTAGACGAATCTATGACCGTCTCACTTGTTGCAATACACTGATTTGTGATGGATCGAATGGCATTTACTTCATTGCCACCATTGGCAATCATACGAAGTTTCCCATAAACTTTTGAGTAATTCCCTAGTTCCTCTTTGGACTTAATAGTATTTGACATTTGTTGAAGATATTACGTTAGTAAATTGCTACAAATGTGATTAGAAGCTTAAGGATAGTACAAAATAATGCTTTTTTAACACATTTGCAATTGTGCTTACTAATTTAACATAAAGATAAACTAGTTGTCATACCTTAATACTTTGGGTACATACAAAGACTTTTCCTTTACCAACTCGTCATGGCTTCGAAAATTCTGTTTTTAACTTGGTATAAAATCTAATGAGTAGTCGTGATCATCGCTTGGTGCTTCTAACCTTTTCATTTCTGGAATCACATTCGGGAATTTTCACTTTTCTTTTTAAGTTGATAATTCCTCTCTTTCCGTTTACTTTAATTCGCACAAACACGAAAGTATTACTATTAATGGCTCACAAGGCACTCACCCAAAGGGATAAATTAAAGGTGAAATCATATTAATTGAATTCTTACGCTAATCAAAAAAACCTTGATAATCATAAGATTAACAAGGTTTTGATTTGATATAATATTTGTCGGGGTGGCAGGATTCGAACCTGCGACCTCCGCGTCCCAAACGCGGCGCGATAACCGGGCTACGCTACACCCCGATTGGTTATCTAATATTGCGGAGAGACGGGGATTCGAACCCCGGGTACCCTTTTGGGGTACGACGATTTAGCAAACCGCTCCTTTCGGCCACTCAGGCACCTCTCCTTTTTAATGAACATTGCAATAAAATTGCGGATGCAAATGTAATATTTCATCTGAAAGAACGCAACTATTTTATTTACTTTTTTATAAATTTTATTCTGGGTATTCAATACGCAAATGGTAAATATTTGCTAGCTTGTGCTTTAGCACTTTTTTTATAGATTGAATTTCTTTAAATGTAATATTTGCATTTAAGAATTGCCCCTCTTCAATTTGCTTATTAATAATATTTTCTACAAATGCATCGATCTTTGTTGAGGTTGGATCTTTTAAACTTTTAGATGCAGCTTCAACACTATCACACATCATTAAAATTGCTGTTTCTTTACTAAAAGGTTTTGGTCCTGGATAGCTAAAATCTAATTTATCAACTTCTTTTTGCTGATCTTTTTCTTTCATATAAAAATAATAAACAACACTTGTACCATGATGTGTTCTAATAAAATCTATAACCCGATCTGGCAAATTATTTTTTCTGGCAATCTCAATACCATTAATAACATGATCGGTTATAATTTTAGCACTTTCTTTTGATGATAATTCATCATGCGGATTAATTCCAGTAGATTGATTTTCGGTAAAATATGTTGGGTTTTTCATTTTTCCAATATCATGGTACAATGCTCCTACTCTAATTAGCATTGCATTTGCTCCTATTTCATTTGCTGAAGCTTCAGCTAAATTTGCAACATTTAAAGAGTGATGAAATGTTCCTGGTGCTATATTTGAAAGTTCTTTTAATAGTTTTGAGTTAGTATCGGATAACTCTAGAAGCGAAACATCAGAAACTAATCCAAAAAGTTTTTCATATATATATATTAATGGTTGTACAAACAAAGTAGCAAGTCCACAAAGAATAAACCATATAAATGTTTCCCATCTAATAGTTTCTACTGTACCTTCATGAATTACAAAAAATGCAAAATAAGCAACAATATAAATTAATGTAATCTGCCCTACAGAAATAAATAAATTCGCCCTTTTATATAACTCTGAAACTGTTAAAATTGTGACTATACCTGCAATAATTTGAAGGAACATGTATTCGTAACTATTAGGTACTATGAACCCTAATAGCAGAACCGTAATTACGTGGGCAAACAACCCTAATCGTGCATCGAAAAAAGCCTTAAAAACTAATGGTAGAATACAAATTGGTACAATATAGATATATTTAGAATTGTAGTTTACAACCAACGTTGTAATTAGTATCATTAAAAATATGTTGAAGAAAATAAAAGTAACTTTAGTATTGTTTTCAAACACATCTGCCCTATATTTTCTTAAGAATAATAACAACATTAATAAAGCTAATGCTACTAATAGTGTATATGCAAATAATATCCAGTTATAATTTGATTTACTCCAAACTTGTGACTCATACTCAGATTGTAATGATTTTAATTTTTGGTATTTGTCTCCTTCAATAACCTCTCCCTTCGAAATAATCAAAGTGCCTTTCTCCACACTTCCTCTAGCGTAAGCTATTTTATCAAACTCATCTTGTAAAGCTTTTTCTGTTGTCGACTCGTCAAAAAACAGGTTAGGTTCAACAAAATCAAAAAACAACGAAACAAAGTTGGTTTTGAATCTTGATAAATTCTGATTGGAAAGGTTTTTTTCAATAATTGATACTACTTCATCTTGCTTAATTAAGTTTGAAAACAATACTTTTTCCTTTTCAACACGATTATCAAGAATAGTTACAACCTTATTGTCTGGAAAACTATAATCTTCATTCAAAATACCAAACTGATATAACTCGCTAATTATTACATTTCCAGTTTTTAATAATTCATCTAAATTGAATTTGGTAATAGAATCTGCAAATACATTTTTAAATTGAGTTTCAAACTCGCTTTTTATCTTAACACTAATTGTTTTATCAACATTAAAATAAAGTATTTTGTTATCTTCTATCGCTTGCTTCTCTTTGCTAATTTCATTCTCAGTTTTCTTTATAGCAAAATTAAACGGCGCATATAAATTTTCAGATTGCCAAGGCTTTCCTTTTTCAAAATTATACTTAAACTTTCCACTTTTAGGAAATAAATACACAATTAAAAACGTAGTACATATAAATAATAGTCCCTTATATATTAAAGAATGGTTTCGGTAAAGTTTATTTATAAAATCTTTCATTTTACAGTTTAGTGTTTTCAAATGTAATAAATTTCTAAGCCTTTTTATGTTTTTATAATATACTAATCATAGTAAAGTTCTACTAAAAATTGATTATTTTCGTTGCATTAAAATTTAAGAATTAAAAAATGAGTAAAGAAGTTGTTATTGTATCGGCAGCTAGAACACCAATAGGAAGTTTTTTGGGTGCTTTATCTACAATTCCCGCTACTAAATTAGGGGCAATAGCTATTAAAGGTGCATTAGAAAAAATTAATTTAAAACCGGAGCAGGTTGAAGAAGTATTAATGGGTAATGTAGTTCAAGCTGGAACAGGACAAGCACCTGCAAGGCAAGCAGCAATTTATGCAGGTATACCTAATACAGTGCCTTGTACTACTATAAATAAAGTTTGTGCTTCTGGAATGAAAACAGTTATGCAAGCTGCTCAATCTATAGCACTTGGCGATGCCAATATTATTGTTGCTGGTGGCATGGAGAATATGAGTTTAATTCCTCATTACTTATATGCTAGAACAGGTACAAAGTTTGGCCCGACAACTTTAATTGACGGGATGCAAAAAGACGGGTTAGTAGATGCTTACGATCAAAACGCTATGGGAGTTTGTGCTGATGCATGTGCTACAGAATATAAATTTTCTAGAGAGGAGCAAGATGCATTTGCAATACAGTCTTATAAACGTTCTGCTGCAGCTTGGGATAGTGGTAAATTTGATAATGAAGTTGTTCCCGTTGAAGTTCCTCAACGAAGAGGTGAGCCTAAAATAGTTAGTAAAGATGAAGAATTTACTAATGTTAAAATAGAAAAGATACCCCAATTAAGACCTGCTTTTACTAAAGATGGTACTGTAACCGCAGCTAATGCTTCAACGATAAATGACGGTGCAGGCGCAATGGTTTTAATGAGTAAAGAAAAAGCTGAAGAATTAGGTTTAAACCCCTTAGCAACTATAAAGAGTTATGCTGATGCTGCACATGAACCAGAATGGTTTACAACAGCCCCAGCCAAAGCTTTACCCAAAGCTTTAAATAGAGCTAATATTACAATTGATGATGTAGATTATTTTGAATTTAATGAAGCCTTCTCTATTGTAGGCTTGGCAAACATGAAAATTCTTGGTCTGAATGATAGTAACGTAAATGTTAATGGAGGAGCAGTTTCTCTTGGTCACCCTCTTGGGTGCTCTGGAGTTAGAATACTTATTACTTTATTAAATGTTTTAGAACAAAATAATGCAAAGATTGGTGCGGCTGCTATATGTAATGGAGGTGGCGGTGCATCTGCAGTTGTTATTGAACGTAATTAATTTTGAATGCTATACGGAATTTGTAACTTAAGCATTGTTCCCCTAAGATTTGAACCATCTGATAAAAGTGAACTAGTTTCTCAAGTACTGTATGGCGATTATTTTAAAATTTTAGAACAAAGAAAGTCTTGGAGTAAGATCCGACTAGCTTTTGACAAATATGAAGGTTGGATTGACAATAAACAATATCTTGAAATTACTGTAGACCAGTACAAATCATTAAATAATGAAACGCAAAAACTTTCGGCTGATTTAGTTGAATTTGTTCAAGATGAAAACAAGCAATTATATTCAATTTCGTTAGGATCTACTCTTAATGGTTTATCTATTTTAAATCAACATTATGATGGCAATTCTATTGAGGGTGTTTTAACGAAAAGCAATCTTATAAAAACAGCTTTTTTATATTTAAATGCACCTTATCTATGGGGAGGAAAAACGCCTTTTGGTATAGACTGTTCTGGTTTTACACAAATGGTTTATAAGTTAAATGGGTATAAGCTTCTTAGAGATGCTTCACAACAAGCAACTCAAGGAGAAGCTTTAAGTTTTATTGAAGAAAGTGAACCTGGAGACCTAGCTTTTTTTGATAATAGCGAAGGCGCAATTATCCATGTGGGTATTATTATGAAAGATAATTATATCATACATGCACACGGTAAAGTAAGAATTGATAGGTTAGATCATTCTGGCATTTATAATGTAGATAAAAAAACGCATACACATAAACTTAGAGTTATTAAAAAAATAATATAAAAAAAGCCGCAAATCGCGGCTTTTTTTATATTCAAACTCTTTAAATTAGTTTCCAGCTTCAATAGCATCAACTTTTTCTTTAATTGCTTTAAATTTATCTGTTTCTCCTAAAACACTATAAATGTTCATTAATGTTTTAGCAGCATTGATATTTTCAGAATTAATACTAAGTGCTTTATCTAAATAAGGGATAGCACTTCTGTAAATATTTTGGCGTTCTTCTCTTAACTCATCATAACGTTTGTCGTCAGCAGCAGAACTTCCTAGACCATTCATTTCTTCTATAAGGGCTTGTTCTCCATTTAAAATTAAAGCTGCCGTATTTATGTAAGCGTTTATATAATCAGGATCTAACTCTATAGCTTTGTCATAATATTTTTTTGCAGCTTCATTATCTCCAGACTCAGAAGCAATAACTCCTAAATTATATTGTAATTCAGGATTTTTAGGATCTTTTTGAGTAGCAATTTCTAATAGCCTTTTAAACTCATCCTTATTTCCCATTTTGAAGTGAACATTAGCTTCAGAAAGTAATAAGTTAATGTCATCTGGACTTTCAGCTCTAGCATCTTTCATTGCCGCTATAGCTTTTTCGTTATCACCATTACTAACATATATAAGAGCAATATTTTTAACTATCTCAGGTTTTTTTGATTCCGTTAATCGTTCACCTGGCTTGATATGACTTTTAGCTTTTACATAAAGATCACGATTTGTTTTATCCATAACTTCTTCTTTTCCAGTTTCTGCATTTGTTGCAAAATACTCTTTTTGAATACCTGTATAACCTAATGATTTTAACTCTTCATATAGTCTTAAAGCTCTGTCAAATTCTTGCACATTTACTGCTGTTGCAGCTGCATAGTAAAGAAATAAAGTATCTGATTTTGAAGTTTTATATGCATGCTCAAAATGCTTTGAAGCAGTTGAATAATCTTTATCTTCGTAGGCTTTATTACCCTTAGTCAAAATACTGTTAGTCATATTTTGTTTCATTTCTGTAATCTCAGATGCATAAGCTCCCTTAACATTATCTAAACTTTCCAAAGCTTTATCAATATCTTCGCTAGAGCCTGCTCCTCCAGCATATAATGCTTTTCCTAATAGATAATAATACTTTGCTTTATTTTTTTCATCCATAGAAGACATAAAAGCTTTAGCTTGACTTAATGCTGCCTTAGCTTCAGCAAAGTTACTTCCTTTAATAGCTCTTTCTGCAGATTTCAATTCCTTTTTTTGTGCAAATGAAAATGCACATATTGAAAAAGTTAAAGCTATAATTAATTGTTTTTTCATTTTAATAATATTTAGTTAATTGTCAATATTGTTTTCCTCTGAATTATTATCAAGAGTTGTGCCATCTTCAATAACACCAGTGTTTTCAGTAGTTTCAGAAGCATCCACATCATCCACCTCATCTTCATCATGCATAACTTTGGCTACCGCTGCAATAGAATCACTTCCCTTTAAGTTAATTAACTTAACTCCTTGAGTAGCTCTACCCATAACTCTTAAATCTTGAACTGCCATACGGATTGCTATTCCAGATTTATTGATAATCATTAAATCATCATCATCAGTTACATTTTTAATAGACACTAAGTTACCCGTTTTTTCTGTAATAGAGATGGTTTTTACGCCCTTTCCTCCTCTGTTGGTAATCCTATAGTCCTCAAGACTAGAACGTTTACCATATCCATTCTCTGATACTACAAGAATGTTGCTTTCCATATCGTCAACAGCTATCATTCCAATAACTTCATCTGTTTTTTCATCTTGCAAACGAATTCCGCGTACACCAGAAGCTCCACGACCCATTGGTCTTGTCTTTGCCTCTTCAAAACGAATAGCCTTACCAGATTTTAGTGCTAACATAACTTGACTTTCCCCAGTAGTTAACTTAGCTTCTAATAAAACATCGTCTTCTTTTATAGTAATGGCATTAATACCATTCGTTCTAGGACGAGAATATTGTTCTAAAGAAGTCTTTTTAACTTGACCCTTTTTTGTAGCCATTATTACATAATGACTGTTTATATACTCTTCATCTTTTAAATCTTGAGTACAAATAAAAGCCATCACTTTATCATCTTGCTCAATATTTATTAAGTTTTGTATAGCTCTTCCTTTAGAGGTTTTACTACCTTCTGGAATTTCATAAACACGCATCCAGAAACACTTCCCTTTTTGAGTGAAGAATAGCATATATTGGTGGTTAGTACCCACAAATAAATGTTCTAAGAAATCTTCATTTCGAGTGGTAGATGCTTTTTGACCAACTCCCCCTCTATTTTGTGTTTTATATTCTGTAAGTGATGTACGTTTAATATACCCTGCATGAGAAATAGTAATAACTACTTTTTCATTAGGAATCATATCTTCTATACTTAAATCACCACCAGCATACTCAATAATTGAACGACGCTCATCCCCATACTTATCTCTTACCGTTTCTAATTCGACTTTAATAATATCCATACGACGTTCTTTTTTATCAAGAATGTCTTTTAAATCTTCTATGGTAATCATTAAATCATCGTACTCAGAACGCAATTTGTCTTGCTCTAAACCTGTAAGTTGACGCAAACGCATTTCAACAATAGCTTTAGCCTGTATTTCTGAAAGCTCGAAACGTTTTATTAAACTTTCGCGAGCTTCATCTGCATTAGATGATGCTCTAATTATTTTAATAACTTCATCAATATTATCTGAAGCAATAATTAATCCTTCTAATATATGAGCACGCTCTTCTGCTTTGCGTAATTCATAAGTAGTACGTCTTACAACAACTTCATGCCTGTGCTCTACAAAATAATGAATTAGTTCTTTTAAGTTTAACAGCTGCGGACGACCATTTACTAATGCAATATTATTTACACTAAAAGACGATTGTAAAGCAGTATACTTAAACAATTTATTAAGAACGATATTTGGAATAGCATCACGTTTTAAAACATAAACAATTCGCATTCCATTTCTATCAGATTCATCTCGAATTGTAGAAATACCTTCTAACTTTTTATCATTTACCAAATCAGCAGTCTTTTTAATCATATCTGCTTTATTCACTTGGTAAGGAATCTCCTCAACTATAATACACTCACGTCCATTTACTTCTTCAATATTGGCTTTACCTCGCATTACAATACGCCCTCTTCCAGTATGAAAAGCTTCTTTTACACCATCATATCCATAAATAGTTCCTCCTGTTGGAAAATCAGGGGCTTTAACATGAGTAATTAACTCATCAATTTCTATATCGTTATTTTCAATATATGCAATAGTACCATTAACAACTTCGGTTAAATTGTGCGGTGGCATATTAGTGGCCATACCTACTGCAATACCTGAGGCTCCATTAACTAAAAGTCCAGGAATACGTGTTGGTAATACAGTTGGTTCTTGTAACGTATCGTCAAAATTTAGTTTATGATCAACCGTTTCCTTTTCAATATCTGCCAACATATCTTCAGATATTTTACGCATACGTGCTTCTGTATAACGCATTGCTGCAGGACTGTCACCATCTATTGAACCAAAATTCCCTTGCCCATCTACAAGCATATAGCGCAAACTCCATTCTTGGGCCATACGCACCATAGCATCATAAACCGAAGTATCTCCATGTGGGTGATACTTACCTAAAACTTCACCTACTATTCTAGCTGATTTTTTATGTGCTGAATTTGCTCTAACACCTAACTCATGCATGCCATAAAGCACACGTCTATGAACAGGTTTTAAGCCATCTCTTACATCTGGTAAAGCACGTGACACAATGACCGACATTGAATAATCAATGTAAGCCGATTTCATCTCATCTTCTATATTAATAGGAATCAATTTTTCTCCTTCTGCCATAAATAAATTTAATTAAGTTTTATGATTTTTTCAAAACATGCTAATATAATTATTTCATTAGTCATAGCAGGCTTTTAAGTCGTGTTTTTTCATGTTTTTTATTAACAATTTTACACCCTTTTTTCGTTAATAAGTATGCTGTTAAAAATTTTGATTTTATAAAGTTTTTTTCGTCAATTAGCAATTTAAGGAACAGTTTTTGTCTTTAATAAACTATTATTATTATTTTTAATGCAGAAAGGAAGAAGTTATGGATGATAATTTTTCACCAAGAGTAAAAGATGTAATTGCTTATAGCAAAGAGGAGGCATTGCGTTTGGGTCACGATTTTATCGGTACCGAACATTTGATGCTTGGGCTTTTGCGTGATGGAGATGGTAAGGCTATTAATATACTAAATGCCTTAGAAATTGATTTAAATCATTTAAGACGCAAAGTAGAAATATTAAGTCCTGCAAACCCAAATATAAGTGTATCTTCTAATCAGAAAAAGAATTTACATCTTACAAGACAAGCAGAACGCGCTTTAAAAACTACGTTTTTAGAAGCTAAATTATTTCAAAGCACCTCAATAAACACAGCCCATTTACTGCTTTGTATATTAAGAAATGAAAATGACCCAACTACCAAGCTTTTGAATAAGCTTAAAGTCGATTACGATAATGTTAAAGAACAATTTAAACTTATGATAACTAACGATAACGATTATATAGAGCCTAAAGCAGAATCTTTTCAAGATGATGATTCGGGTTCACAAGATGATGCATCAAAAGATAATATCTTTAATGCACCCTCTGGAAAAGCTAATAAAAAATCTAAAACACCAGTTTTAGATAATTTTGGACGTGACTTAACAGCTCTAGCTGATGAAGGTAAATTAGATCCGGTTGTTGGTCGCGAAAAAGAAATTCAACGTGTCTCTCAAATATTAAGTAGAAGAAAGAAAAATAACCCACTATTAATTGGAGAGCCTGGAGTTGGTAAATCTGCCATTGCTGAAGGTTTAGCATTGCGTATAGTAAAGCGTAAAGTATCACGTATTCTTTTCAACAAACGCGTGGTTACTTTAGATTTAGCAAGTTTGGTAGCTGGAACTAAGTATCGTGGACAATTTGAAGAACGGATGAAAGCGGTGATGAATGAGCTTGAAAAGAATGATGATGTTATTTTATTTATTGACGAAATTCATACCATAGTTGGTGCCGGTGGGGCTACAGGAAGTTTAGATGCTTCTAATATGTTTAAACCAGCTTTAGCTAGAGGTGAAATTCAATGCATTGGAGCTACAACACTTGATGAGTACAGGCAGTATATTGAAAAAGATGGGGCGCTAGAACGTCGCTTCCAAAAGGTTATTGTTGAACCAACAACAGTTCTAGAAACAATCGAAATCTTAAATAACATTAAAGGTAAATATGAAGAACACCATAATGTTGACTATACACCAGAAGCTATTGAAGCTTGTGTAAAGTTAACCAATAGATATATGACAGAACGTTTTTTACCAGACAAAGCAATTGATGCTTTAGACGAAGCAGGATCGCGAGTTCATATTACTAACATTGATGTTCCAAAACAGATTTTAGAACTAGAAAAACAACTAGAAGTTATAAAGGAAACCAAAAACGCAGTTGTTAAAAAGCAGAAATATGAAGAAGCTGCTAAACTTAGAGATGATGAAAAGCGTATTGAAAAAGAATTAGCTGTTGCGCAAGAAAAATGGGAAGAAGATACCAAGCAACATCGTGAAATAGTTACAGAAGAGAACGTAGCTGATGTTGTTTCAATGATGACAGGTATACCTGTAAATAGAATTGCACAAACTGAAATTAATAAACTGGCAGAATTACCTAACCTAATAAAAGGAAAAGTAATTGGTCAAGACGAAGCAGTTGCAAAGGTTGTAAAAGCTATTCAGCGTAACCGTGCGGGTCTTAAAGATCCTAACAAGCCAATTGGGTCATTTATATTTTTAGGTCAAACTGGAGTTGGTAAAACACAATTAGCAAAAGTATTATCTAGAGAGTTATTTGATAGCGAAGAGTCTCTTGTTAGAATAGACATGAGTGAATACATGGAAAAATTCGCCATTTCTAGATTAATTGGTGCTCCTCCTGGGTATGTTGGTTATGAAGAAGGTGGACAATTAACAGAAAAAGTAAGACGCAAGCCTTATGCTGTTATTCTTTTAGATGAAATTGAAAAAGCACACCCAGATGTATTTAATATGCTACTACAAGTGCTTGACGATGGGTATTTAACCGATAGCTTAGGTAGAAAAATTGATTTTAGAAATACAATCATTATTATGACGTCAAACATCGGTGCTCGTAAATTGAAAGATTTTGGTACTGGTATTGGTTTTGGAACAGCTTCTCAAAAAGCACAAGAAGATGCAAATGCTGTTAAGATTATTGAGAATGCATTAAAAAAATCATTTGCTCCAGAGTTTTTAAATAGAATTGATGATGTTGTTGTTTTCAATGCTTTAGAAAAAGAAGACATCAACAAAATTATTGATATTGAACTAGACAAGCTTTTAATTAGAATTAAAGATTTAGGCTATACCTTAAAACTAAGCAAGAGTGCTAAAGATTATATAGCTGATAAAGGTTTTGATAAACAATATGGTGCTAGACCACTTAAAAGAGCTATTCAAAAATATATTGAAGATGCGTTAGCTGAAGAAATTATTTCCTCAAATGCAGAAGAAGGTGATAAAATCAGTATAGATTTAGATAAAAAATCAAACGAACTTAAGATTAGCATAGATAAAGCTGAAAAGCCAACAGAATCTTAATTTCACAAAATTTATTTAATACCTTTAAATCCTACACTTTTATGAGTGTGGGATTTTTTTTTGTTAAAACTGTAACAAACAAAAATTCCTTTCATCTATACTATAACAATTTGTTTTTTTGACGCCAACTAATTTAAATATCGAACAGCTTGTTAAGCTTTGTATATCTGGAAACCAATCCGCGCAATTGGAAATTTACAATCGTTATTACAAAGCTATGTATAACACTTCACTTAGAATTGTAAAAAACAGTTTTGAAGCTGAAGATATTATGCAAGACTCATTTTTGTTGGCGTTTACAAAACTTAAGAGTCTTAAAGATGTAAAAATATTTGGAGCATGGTTAAAACGAATTGTTATAAATAATAGCATTTATCATTATAAAAAGAATAACAAAAATCCAGAGGTTCCTTTAGATGATATTTTGTACAAAGTTGAAGATAGTAATGATGGTATAGATAGCTCTTATGAGTTTGCAACTATAAAAGCACGAGAAATTCTAAACACCATGAAAACATTAAAAGATAATTATAGAATAGCTTTAACCCTAAACCTAATTGAAGGTTATGATTACGAGGAAATAAGTGAAATTATGAATATCTCTAATGCTAACTGTCGAACCACTATATCGAGAGCAAAAGAAAGTTTAAGACAAAAGTTGTTAGTAGCAATTTAGTATTAAAAATAAAAAAGTATGAGCAAAACTACTATAGATCAATTATTTAAAAGACTAGAAAATGATTTTGATGTTGAAGAACCATCAATAAATCACGATAAAAGGTTTCAAAAAAAATTGAATGAAAATGGCGCGCTACAACTAGTTAAAGTTGGTAAACAAAGGCGTCGTTTATTAAAACCATTAATTGGTGTAGCCGCCTCTTTTGCTTTATTAATTACATTTTTTATTGGCTCTCAACAAAACCAAGAAATTAACGATTTAGCAAGCGTATCTCCAAAAATGGCAGAAACTCAAGATTTTTTTGCTGTAACTATAGCAGAAGAATTAAGTAAAATTGAAAAAGAATCTTCGCCAGAAACCAAAGTATTAATTGAAGATACCATGCAAAGAATGCAAGCCTTAGAGACCGAATATGAATCGTTAAAAAATGATTTAGCAGTAAGCGGTGATGACAATCGTGTTATCTATGCCATGATTTCTAATTTTCAAAATAGAATAGATTTATTAAAAAACGCATTAAAACAAATAAATACAATAAAACAATTTAAAAACTTAAATGATGAAACTAGCACTACAATTTAAAACACTAATTGTGTTATTCATGCTGCCTCTTTTTGTTACGGCAGCAACGGACAAGGGTAAGTACACCAAGAAAAAAACAATTAATAAAGAATACTCAGTAACATCAAACGCAGCATTAAATGTTGATAATAGTTATGGAAACATTGATGTTATAACTTGGAACGAGAACAGAGTCGTTTTTGAAATAACAATTACTACAACGGGTAACGATGAAGAAAAGGTACAAGAAAGATTAGACAACATTACAGTAGATTTTGAAGCCTCTTCCAGCAATGTATCAGCAAAAACCAAATTCAATAATAAATCAAAATCGTGGTGGAATTGGAAAGGAAAAAACAAAGTAAGCATGAAAGTAAATTACATTGTAAAAATCCCTATTACCAATAGCGTTTCTCTAAATAACGACTACGGAAACATAAATGTTGATAAGCTAGAAGGTCAAGCAAATTTAAACTGCGATTATGGTAAAATAACTACTAAAGAACTTCTTGCAGATAACAATTCAATAAATTTTGATTATAGTAAAGGTTGTTATTTTGAGTATATAAAGAGTGGAAAGATTAATGCGGATTATAGTGAGTTTACCATTTCAAAAGCAAATACTATAGGCATAAATGCAGATTATACCAACTCTAAAATAGAAACAGCTGAAGATATATCATATAACTGCGATTATGGAAATATGAAAATAGATAAAGCTAATAATATAACAGGGAATGGCGACTATTTAACCACCATAATTGGAGATGTTTATAAAAACGTAACGCTTAAAGCAGATTATGGAGCTATTAAAATAAACAACATAACCGAAAATGCTGGAAACGTAACTATCAAATCTGATTATGTAGGTATTAAAATTGGCTTTGCCTCTAGCTATAACTTTAATTTTGATGTAAATTTAGACTATGGTTCTTTAAAGAGTAGTGATGGTTTAGAGTTTTCAACAAAAAAAGTAAGTGGTTCAGGTAAATATTATAGAGGTCATTATGGAAATGCTAACTCTGGTAATACTATAAAAATAGAATCAGATTACGGTAGTGTATCTCTATCTAAAAATTAAACAATCAATAATTAAAAACGAACAAATGAAAACATTAATTAAAAAACAAACCGTATTAGTTTTAGTAAGCTTACTTTTTGTTGCTACATCTTACGGACAATGGAAATCTATTAAAGGTAATGGAAACATGACCACTGTTACAAGAACGACTGATAGCTATGATGCTATAAAATGTGCTGGATCTATGGATTTTATTTTAGTAAGTGGTACTGAAGGCACTATTAAAATTGAGGGAGAAGAAAACCTATTGGAATATATAGTTACGGAAGTAAAAGACAACGTTTTAAAAGTAAAAGTAAAAAAAGGTAAAAGCTTAAGGTCTAGCAAAAACAAAACTATAAAAATCACAATTCCGTTTGAAGATATTAGCAGAGTTTCTCTTTCTGGTTCTGGAGATTTATGGAACAAGGATGTAATAAATGCAACAAATTTAGATGTAGCTCTAGCTGGTTCTGGAGATGTTATTTTAGATGTTAAAGCTACATCTGTTAAAGGTTCTATATCTGGTTCGGGCGATTTAACTTTAAAAGGTAGCACAAACAATTTAAAAGCAAAAATTGCTGGCTCTGGAGACTTTCATGGATTTAATCTACAAGCTAACAACACAGAAGTTTCAGTTGCCGGTTCTGGCGATGCAAAAGTTGTAAGTAACCAAAGTATAAAAGCAAGGGTTGCTGGTTCAGGAGATATTGTATATAAAGGCAACCCTGAAAAAGAGGATACAAAGGTTGCTGGTTCTGGAAGTATTACAAACTAAATAATCTCTGCAATAAAAAAATCAAAAAGAGCGACTTTAAAATCGACTCTTTTTGATTTTTTTATTTTATACCTATCTCTAAAGATAAGTAACGCTAAAACTCCCCTCAGTAATTTCATAACTCTTTCCGCTACCAAAAAGAGGTTTAGCAGTAAATTTAAAAGTCCCAACTATTTTTTTATTTACAACGTCATGTTCAGTAATAATTAATTCACCACCATCATCAGATACAGTTCCTTCAGTCAACGATACATTATATTGCCCCATTGGAGAATCAAAAGTAGAAAATGTATAATCTCCAGAGGTAATATTTGCATTAACACTAATACTTATTGTTTGTAGACTATTTTTTGTTGCAGTAATCGTTATAGTTGAAGGAGTTCCTGGTAATGTAAGAAGTGCTCCGCCTATAGAGTCTTCAACAAATTCATCACCATCTACTTTAGCAAAAAAAGTATTGTTTCCATTGTTCGTTCCTAAGGAAGCTTCATAAGGTATTTTAGTAAAACTGCCATTTTCAAACACTTTGGAAGACATTGTTATGGGGTTATGTCCAGTAAAAAAGAAAGTACCTGTTATCGTTTTATTTTCTTCATCAAGCTCAGTAATTATAATCTCTCCTTGTGACGTTACAAAATCAGTCACAGAAGGCCACACATTACCATTTTCAGCTAAAGAAGCACTATTTAACTCTACTTGATTTTGTGTTACACCTAGCTTATATGTTCCAATAGAGTTACCAAAAACTGTCAAAATAATTGCCTCTCCAGTATTTGTTTTAATTCCACTAATATTAATAACATCATTCAATACCGTAGCTACTGTATTATCTGCTTTAAAAGTTTGTCCATCAAAATCAACTTGAAAAGTTCCCGCTTCTAAATTTACTTGTTCTGATTCATCATCACCATAAGGCTCTATATTACATGATATTGCAGAAGATATAAATATCAAAACAATGCTAAATAAAAAGTGTTTAATACGCTTCATAAATTAAAATAAATTAATGTTAGGCAAACATACCAATTTATATTAATTTTCAGATACTTTTTTTCGGCACTCTAAACAATAAAATAATTCCGGCTAAAAAGAAAACAAACAAGAATAGGATTCCGTTTCTCATACTTCCTGTTATCTGGTCTATAAACGCAAAAATAACCATACCAATAACTATCCCAATTTTTTCGGCAACATCATAAAAGCTAAAAAATGAGGTAGTATCTTCTGTTTCTGGTAAAAACTTAGAGTAGGTCGATCTTGCCAATGCTTGAATACCTCCCATCACCAAACCTACTATCGAAGCAGCTATATAAAACTGCATAGGTGTTTCCATAAAATAAGCATAAAAACATAAACACATCCAAATACAATTTACAGCAATAAGTGTTTTAATATTTCCAAACCTATTTGATGCCCGAGAAGTTAATATAGCACCAATTACAGCTACTAATTGTATAACCAAAATACTAACTATCAATCCTGTAGTTTTGGCATCATCACTTCCCCAAGCAATTTCCTCTTCACCAAAATACACAGCAACAAGCATAATAGTTTGTACCGCCATGCTAAACACAAAAAAAGCATATAAATAACGCTTTAATCTTAAATCTTGTTTAAGTTGTTTCCAAACCAATCTTAATTCTTTTAATCCATTAAAAACAACTTCGCGAGTTACCTTATGTCCAGATGAAGTTCCTTTTGGCAAATAATAAAATGAGTATTGACTAAATAAGGCCCACCAAATTCCAACTGTTACAAATGAATAGCGCATCATTTGCATTTTAGCCGCACCTTCATCTTGTCCCATTACCATAACTAAATTTACAATGAGTAAAAGCACACTACCAATATATCCCATAGAAAACCCCTTGGCACTAATAGCATCTTGTTGTTCTTCAAAAGCTATATCTGGTAAATACGAGTTGTAAAATACTAAACTTCCCCAATATCCAATAAGCCCCATAAAGTAAAATAACAAACTTAAATGAATACCCTCAGGAGATATATCAAACCAATATAAACCTATACATCCTGCACTCCCTAAATAACAAAAGAACTTTAAAAAATTCTTTTTATTACCAACATAATCCGCTATTCCAGATAATATTGGAGATGTAAAAGCTACTACTAAAAACGTAAATGCTGTTACAAAAGTGATTAATGCAGTGCTCTTAAACTCTATCCCAAAAGCCTGAACATTTTTAATTTCAGAAAGGAATAGAGATGAGTAAAATATGGGAAAGATAGATGATGCTATTGTAAGCGTATAAACAGAGTTTGCCCAATCGTAAAAGGCCCAAGCGTTAAGAAGTTTTTGACTCCCCTTTTTAAGTGTTTTCATAAAAAAGCTGCTCTTTTATGAGCAGCTCCTAAAGTAATCAAATATTTTAAATAAGATAAATTTATTCTCTAAATGATGTTACACCAAACTTTTTTGCCTCCGCTTTTGCTTGAGGCGCTAAAGCCTTTAAATTTGCGATACGAGAATCGTTTGATGGATGTGTACTTAAAATTTCTGGTGGTGCTTTTCCTCCACTATTAGCTTTCATACGTTTCCATAATTCAGAAGCCTCATCTGGATTATAACCAGCCACGGCCATTAAATACAGCCCAATTTTATCAGCTTCAGTTTCATGACTTCTACTAAAAGGAAGCATAACACCTACTTGAGATCCAATACCATAATATTGGTTAAAAGCGTTTCTAGACTTTTCATCCTTAATTGCAATATTTCCAGCTAGTGCAACACCTTGCTGTAAATAAGCAGCACTCATACGTTGTTGTCCATGATTCGCTAATGCGTGAGCAACTTCATGTCCCATTATAGCAGCTACGCCTGTTTCACTTTTGGCAATTGGCAATATTCCTGTATAAAAAACTATTTTACCTCCTGGCATACACCAAGCATTTACAGTTTTATCATCAACTAATTTATACTCCCATTTATAATCTTTTAAATAGCCTTGGTGCCCATTAGCATTTAACCAACGCTCTGCAGCAACAGCTATACGCTGCCCTACTCTAGTAATCATTGCAGCATCCTTTGTTCCTGTTACAACTTTATTTTCAGTTAAAAATTGATCATATTGAGCAAAAGCTGTTGGGAATAATTGAGAGTTTGGTACTAATGCCATCGTTTTTTTTCCTGTAAACGGGTTTTCAGCACACGAAGAAACCAATAATATTAGTCCAAATATTATAAAAGTGTTTTTTAGTTTCATTTTTATAGGGTTTTAATATTTTATAAAAATACAAAAATTGTACCTTTATTTTTAGACACAACATTTATTTAATAGTCACATTATTATTAAAAAAAGCAATGCAACTTATTTTGTCAAGTTTTTCAATAACTTACGACCAAAATTGAAACCTTGATTATTAAAATTTATATGAAAAAATTAATCTTATTCTGTTTTACAGCCATGCTAATTAGTTGTAACAGCACAGCTCAAAAAAAGGAAAAGAAAGAATCTAAAACGTTTAAAGTTACTAAAACTGAAAGCGAATGGAAGGCTGAGTTATCTGAAAAAGAATTTTATGTTTTACGAAAAGCAGGAACTGAACGCCCATTTACAAGCCCATTAAATAAAAATTATTCTGAAGGCACATACCATTGTGCAGCCTGCAACACACCTTTGTTTAAAAGCAAACATAAATTTGACTCTGGTACAGGTTGGCCTAGTTTTGATAGAGAAATAGATGGCAATGTAGGTTTTTCTACAGATTACGATTTGGGATATGCTCGAACTGAAGAGCATTGCGCTACTTGTGGTGGTCATTTAGGACATGTCTTTAATGATGGTCCAAAAAACACTACTGGCAAAAGACATTGTATAAACGGTGTTGCTTTAAAGTTTGTTAAAAAAGAATAATTTTTAAAAATCATTGTATAAAAATGGGTAAGCTAAAATTATTAGTCTTTTGGTAGTTATTACTTTCTGATTTACTTTTACTATATGGAAAAATCATACTTATCAAGTATCATTAAACAGTTTGAGTATTATAAAAGTCTTGGTGATAAAACTTTAAGCCAACTTACGTTTGAAAACATACAATGGCAAAGTAATGAGGATTCAAACAGTATTGCCATAATGGTAAAACATATTGCTGGTAATATGCTTAGTAGATGGACTAATTTTTTAACTCAAGATGGTGAAAAAGAATGGAGGCATCGCGATGATGAATTTATTGATTCGTTTAAATCTAATGAAGATTTAATTGCTATATGGGAAAGTGGTTGGGCTTGTTTATTTAATGCTATAAAACCATTACAAAATGTAGATCTAGAACGTATTATTTATATTAGAAACCAAGGACATACGGTTACTGAGGCTATTAATAGGCAGTTAGCGCATTACTCATACCATATTGGTCAAATGGTGTTTTTAGGCAAACTTATCAAAGGCGACCAATGGCAATCTTTATCTATTCCTAAGGGAGATTCTTCAAAATATAATCAAGGAAAGTTTGCTAAAGAAAAAGAGATACGGCACTTTACTGACGATCTATAAAGGATGCTAGATATTTATTTCAACATTAATCTGTAATCAAATATATCTTACTTAAACTTAGGGTGCTTCTTTAACTCTTTTTCTAAAAAAAACTTAATTTCCATTTCTTTTTCAGTAAGAAAATCGTTAGATAATGGCTGCTCTTCTAGTATATCTTCATTTAAATTATAAAACTTACCATCTTGATATAATTTATAATTTAAAATTCGTACAAATTGATTTCTATATTGACTTACTCGCTTACCCCACCTAGGGTCATAATGTACAAAAGCTGAACTTCTTGGGGTGTAAGCATCTCCTTTTAATAACGAATAAAAACTTTTACCATCATGTTTTACTTCCTGTTTTGTAATATCTGATAGGGTAGAAAAAAAATCGTTAAACTCTATTAAATCATTATGCACACTTCCTTTTTTTATAGTTTTGGGCCATGACACAATTAATGGAACATGTGTACCTCCATCTGTAGTATTTCCTTTAGCTCCTTGAATATTTCTTTCTTTTGTTTTGGAGTGAATGCTGTAATGTGTTCCATTATCTGCTACAAAAATTACAATAGTATTATCTTGTATCTCTAAATCTTTTAATTTGTTTGTAATCTTACCTACAATTTTATCAGTATAAGCGACCATATCTTTAAAATAAATAGTATCATTTTTGTATCGCTTTTCTTTGTATTTCCAGTCTTCAGAATCTGGAGTAGGAACAAATGGATCATGTACTAATACCATAGGGTAATAAACAAAGAAGGGTTTATCTTTTTTACGCTCAATAAAATTTACTATATAATCAGAAAAAATATCTGGTCCATACGCATCTTCATTTCTCTCTAACAGTTTGCCGTTTTGTTCAATTAAAGGGTTTGCAAAGCGCCCGCCGTCTTTACGTTCATGTGTTAATTGCCAAAGACAATACTCATCAAACCCCAACCTGTTTGGCTTTGTATTATCATTCCAATCATTAATTTCATCTTTATATGCAAGTCCATTCAATTGCCATTTACCCGCAATACAAGTTTCATAATCAGCATCTTGCATTAAATTCCCAAAAGTATATGCATCAGTTTTTAAATGTCCGAAATAATCATAATTTCTATAATTATATAAGCCTGTCATTATTTTTACTCTTGAAGGCGTACAAAGTGGTTGTGAAACACAATTATTAAATTGCATTCCGTTAGCCGCTAAACTATCTAATATAGGTGTATTATATGATGTGCTTCCGTAAGTACTTAAGCATTCATAACCCATATCATCTGCCATAATAAGTATAACATTTGGTTTTGTTTTTATAGCTTTTGAGCCACATGAAAACACCATAATAACTAAAAGACACACTATCAATTTAATAACCTTACTCATTTTTTTAGTTTTATAATTAGTGTAAAATGAATTAAACTATACTTTACGTTTTTTCTTAAAAGGTCTTATAATTAAACGTGCTTCTCTATCAAAGCGCACATAATTATAAACCCAATTTATAAAAACAACCATCCTGTTTCTAAAACCTATAAGGAAAAACAAGTGGACAAACATCCAAACATACCACGCAAAAGCACCTTGGAATTTAAATTTAGGCAAATCTACTACTGCTTTATTTCTTCCAATTGTTGCCATTGCTCCTTTGTCTTTATAAACAAATGGCTTCATTGGTTTTCCTTCAATTAATAACAACATATTATTGCCTAGTTGCTTACCCTGTTGAATAGCTGGTTGAGCCATCATTGGTAATCCATTTGGAAAATCATTATTTTCAACACATGCAATATCTCCTATGGCAAAAATATGAGTATAACCTTTTACCTGATTAAATTCGTTTACTAAAAGGCGATTGCCTCTGGTTACAAATTCTTTTGCATCCAATCCTTTTATAATTGCGCCCTTTACGCCTGCAGCCCAAACTACGGTTGCAGCTTCAAATGTTAAATCGGTATTTGTGGTTACAGTTTTTCCATCATAATTAGTAACCCTTATATTTTTCCATACATGAACACCTAATTTCTCTAAAAAGTCTTCTGCTTTTTGCGACGCTTTTGCGCTCATTCCTTTTAAGATACAATCGCTAGATTGTATTACATTTATTTGTACTGAACGCGTATCTAAGTCGGGATAATCTTTTGGAAGAATACCTTTTTTAATTTCGGCTAAAGCTCCAGCTAACTCAACACCAGTTGGACCGCCACCAACAATTACAAAATTCATTAGTGCGTTACGTTCATTTAGGTCAGAAGTTAATAAAGCATCTTCAAAATTTTCAAGGATTAAACTTCTTAAATTTAAAGATTGCGGTATGGTTTTCATTGCCATACTATATTTTTCAACATCTGTATTACCAAAGTAATTAGTTTTTGAACCAGAAGCTACCACCAAATAGTCAAATTTTAAGTTGCCAATATCTGTAATAACTGTATTACTTTTAGTATCTACTTCAGTAACGTCAGCTAGTCTAAAATGGAAGTTGGGAAAATCTTTTAACACCTTTCTTATAGGATAAGCAATAGAATCTGGTTCTAATCCGCCAGTAGAAACTTGATATAATAAAGGTTGAAAGTTATGGTAGTTGTTCTTATCCAATAACACAACTTGCACCTCTTGTTTTGATAATTTTTTGGCTAAAGCAATACCAGCAAAACCGCCGCCAATAATAATAATTCTAGGAAAACTTGTAATAGGTATATTCATAAAATAACGCTTGCTTTACAAAGGTACTATTAAAGATGCAAATTTATAAGGTTCTAAATTCTTTATTCAAATTCGATTTCGT
Source organism: Jejuia spongiicola (assembly GCF_023502325.1). Classification (NCBI taxonomy): domain Bacteria; kingdom Pseudomonadati; phylum Bacteroidota; class Flavobacteriia; order Flavobacteriales; family Flavobacteriaceae; genus Jejuia; species Jejuia spongiicola. Next base: position 17,139 of record NZ_JAMFLZ010000011.1, on the reverse strand, counting down.
AAATTTGTCGCTTCAAAAAACGACTTAAAATTTACAGATGAAATACGATATTATTGTTCTTGGAAGTGGTCCTGGGGGTTATGTAACTGCTATTAGAGCCTCTCAATTAGGTTTTAAAACTGCTATTGTTGAAAAAGAAAGTCTAGGTGGAGTATGCTTAAATTGGGGCTGTATTCCTACTAAAGCCTTGCTTAAATCTGCTCAAGTATTTGAATATCTTAAACATGCTGGCGATTACGGATTATCTGTTAAAGAGTACGACAAAGATTTTGATGCCGTTGTAAAACGTAGTCGTGGTGTTGCAGATGGAATGAGCAAAGGCGTTCAGTTTTTAATGAAGAAGAACAAAATTGATGTTATTGAAGGTTTTGGAACACTAAAAGCTGGAAAAAAGATTGATGTTGATGGAAAAGAGTACAGTGCAGACCATATTATTATTGCTACTGGAGCACGTTCTCGCGAATTACCTAGTTTACCACAAGATGGTAAAAAAGTTATAGGTTATAGAGAAGCAATGACCTTACCAAACCAACCTAAAAAAATGATTGTTGTGGGTTCTGGTGCAATTGGTGTTGAGTTTGCCTATTTCTATAACTCTATGGGTACCGAAGTTACTATTGTAGAATATTTACCAAATGTTGTTCCAGTTGAAGACATAGACGTCTCTAAACAATTAGAACGTTCTTTCAAGAAAAGTGGTATTAAAATAATGACTTCAGCCGAAGTTACAAGTGTTGATACTGCTGGAAAAGGCGTAAAAGCTACTGTTAAAACTAGTAAAGGTGAAGAAGTTTTAGAAGCTGATGTTATTTTGAGTGCTGTTGGCATTAAAACAAATATTGAAAACATAGGATTAGAAGATGTTGGTATTGTTGTAGATAGAGATAAGATCATTGTAAACGATTTTTACCAAACCAATATTCCTGGTTATTACGCTATTGGAGATGTAACTCCAGGGCAAGCTTTAGCTCATGTCGCTTCTGCAGAAGGTATTTTATGTGTAGAGAAAATTGCTGGACAACATGTTGAAGCTTTAGACTATGGAAATATTCCTGGTTGTACGTATTGCTCACCAGAAATTGCATCAGTTGGTTTAACAGAAAAACAAGCCAAAGACAAAGGCATAGATATAAAAGTTGGTAAATTCCCATTCTCTGCATCTGGTAAAGCAAGTGCTGGTGGAAACAAAGATGGTTTTGTAAAAGTTATTTTTGATGCTAAATATGGTGAATGGTTAGGTTGTCACATGATTGGTGCTGGTGTAACTGATATGATAGCTGAAGCTGTTTTAGGGCGTAAACTAGAAACTACTGGACACGAAGTATTAAAAGCTGTACATCCGCATCCAACTATGAGCGAAGCGGTTATGGAAGCTGTTGCTGATGCTTATGATGAAGTTATTCATTTATAAGGCTAGTTAATTTATTAAAAGCCATAGTTAAATAATTATATAAAAAAAGTTCCAGGGATTCTGGAACTTTTTTATTTATAGTCTATTTTTAAAAATCTAAAGAAAACTCTGAATTGCCAACTCATAACTTTGCAAACCAAAACCAAGTATAACACCTTTAGCGTTAGGCGATATAAAAGATTGATGCCTAAACTCTTCTCTATTAAACGTATTTGAAATATGAACCTCAATAACAGGTGTTTCAATAGCTTTTACTGCATCTCCAATTCCAACAGATGTATGTGTATAAGCTGCCGCATTTAAAATAATACCATTGCAGTTAAAACCAACTTCGTGCAGCTTGTCAATTATTTCTCCTTCTATATTCGATTGATAGTAATCAATTTCTACATCAGAATATTTAACCCTTACTTTATCTAAAAATTCTGTAAAGGTTAAACTACCATAAATATTAGGCTCACGCTTACCTAAAAGATTAAGGTTAGGTCCATTAATGATGATTAATTTTTTCATAATGTAAAGATATTAAAATAAGAGGTAAAAAAATACTGAAAAATTATCCTATTTTTACATAAATGAAATGGAAACACGCACTTAAAGACTACCAATTATACTTAAAAATTGAGCGCGGCTTATCGCAAAATTCAATAGATAGTTATTCACTTGATATTCAAAAATTAATACTTTTTTTAGAAGAAAACACTATAAACTCATCTCCCATCTCTATTTCCACTGAAATAATTCAACAATTCATTTATGAAATCGCAAAGCAGGTAAATGCACGATCCCAATCTCGTTTAATTTCTGGTTTACGTAGTTTCTTTAATTATTTAGTTTTTGAAGATTATAGAAAAACCAATCCTCTAGAACTTATTGAATCTCCCAAAATTGGAAGAAAGTTACCCGATACATTAACTGAAGATGAAATTGACAAACTTATTACCGCTATTGATTTAAGTAAACCACAAGGAGAACGCAACAGAGCCATTTTGGAAACATTATATGGTTGTGGATTGCGTGTTAGCGAATTGGTTAACCTAAAATTATCTGATTTATTTTTTGATGAAGGTTTTATAAAGGTTACAGGGAAAGGTGACAAACAACGCTTTGTCCCCATTGTTCCTATAACTCAAAAATATATTAACATATATAGAAAAGAAGTACGAAATCACATTAATATTCAAGCTGGCTTTGAGGATACCTTATTTTTAAACAGACGAGGAAAACAACTAACCAGAGCTATGATTTTTACTATAATTAAACAACTTGCTGAGAAAATCGGGTTAAAAAAAAATATTTCACCACATACTTTTAGGCATTCGTTTGCCACTCATTTATTACAAAATGATGCCGATTTACGCTCTATTCAACTTATGTTAGGACACGAAAGCATTACAACAACCGAAATCTATGTTCATTTAGATAAAAGCCACTTAACTAAGGTTGTAGAAAAATACCACCCTAGAAAATAAAAAATCCAGCAAACGCTGGATTTTAATATTAAATATGTTTCTATTATAAGGTTTCTGCTTTCGCTAGAATTTTATTTAGCAATATTTACTGCTCTAGTCTCACGAATTACAGTTACTTTAACCTGACCAGGGTATGTCATATCTGTTTGTACTTTTTGAGAAATACTAAACGATAGATCTGCTGCTTTTTGGTCGTCTACTTTTTCACTTTCAACAATAACACGTAATTCTCTACCTGCTTGAATAGCATAGGCTTTTTTAACGCCGCTAAATCCAAATGCAATATCTTCTAAATCTTTTAAACGTTGAATATAACTATCTAAAACTTGGCGTCGTGCACCAGGGCGTGCGCCAGAAATAGCATCACATACTTGTATAATTGGTGCTAATAATGATTTCATTTCAACTTCATCATGATGCGCCCCAATAGCGTTACAAACATCATCTTTTTCGTTATACTTTTCTGCCCATTGCATACCAAGTATAGCGTGTGGTGTTTCCATGTCTGCTTCTGCATCTGGCACTTTACCAATATCATGAAGTAGTCCAGCACGTTTAGCCAACTTAGGGTTTAAACCTAATTCTGCAGCCATTACACCACAAAGTTTAGCAACTTCACGCGAGTGCTGTAAAAGGTTTTGTCCGTAAGACGAACGGTATTTCATTCTACCAACCATCTTTATAAGTTCTGGATGTAGATTGTGAATTCCTAAATCGATAACAGTTCGTTTACCAACTTCTATAATTTCTTGCTCAATCTGTTTTTGTGTTTTCTTAACGATTTCTTCAATTCTTGCTGGGTGAATTCTACCATCGGTAACTAACTTATGCAATGATAATCTTGCAATCTCTCTACGTACAGAATCAAAACATGATAATATAATAGCTTCAGGCGTATCATCAACAATAATTTCTACACCAGTAGCGGCTTCAATAGCACGTATATTTCGCCCTTCTCGACCAATAATTCGTCCCTTAACATCATCTGATTCTATATTGAATACAGATACACAATTATCTACAGCCTCTTCGGTTCCTATACGTTGTATCGTGTTTATGATTATCTTTTTGGCGTCTTGTTCTGCAGTTAATTTCGCTTCTTCCAGAGAACTTTGAACAAATGCCATAGCATCATTTTTAGCTTCCCCTTTTAAAGATTCAACAAGCTGTTCTTTTGCTTCTTCTGCAGATAAACTAGATATAACTTCAAGTTGTTGTACTTGACTTTTATGTAATCTATCTAACTCCTCTTGTTTCTTGTCTAAAACATCAAGTCTATGATTATAATCTTTAATTTTACTTTCAACACTTTCGTTAAGTTTTTTATTTTTTGAAAGCTCGTTAGATATTTGAGACTCTTTATCGCGAGTACGCTTTTCTGCTTCCGCCATTTTTTTGTCTCTCGACAAAATAACTTTTTCATGCTCAGACTTAAGCTCAATAAACCTTTCTTTTGCTTGAAGAATTTTATCCTTTTTAATAGATTCTCCTTCAGTATTAGATTCTTTTAATATGTTAGCCGCTTTTCTTTTAGCGTCTTTTATTAGCTTTGATGCTTTATTTTTCTCAAGTACTTTCGCTATAATAAAGCCTATTATAAGCCCTAATAGCAAGCCTCCTACTGTTAATATTATTGAGTTATTATCCATTGTGTTTGTTGGTTAGTATATATAAAAAAAGCCTACACCAGTATAAAGTTTTGTATAAACTCCTTAAAAACAAGTTTAGGGCTAACAAGCTGATCAAGGATCTGCGACTAAGGCAGCATGCTTTTACAACTTAAACTCACCCTTTTTAAAGAATTAACGTTGAGTTTATCAAAAAAAATAACCAATGTAGGCAGTAACTTTTAGTTTATTTTAAAGAACGTTTTAAGAGACTAAATGTGAATGTAACAAATCGTTTAAAGCTTTTAACTTTTCTTCTACATGTTCATTCACATTTGCTTTATCAATAGTTTTCTGTTCTACTTGAGATGCAAATTGCAAAGCACACATGGCTAACACATCTTGCTTATCTCTAACAGAATAACTTTGTTCAAATTGCTTTATCATAGCCTCAATGTTTTTAGCTGCTTTACGCAATCCTTCTTCTTGATTTGCTTCAATAGTTAAAGGATATACTCTATTAGCTATAGATAGCTTTATTTTAAGCTTTTCTGACATTTAATCTATGTTACATTAATCTGAAAGTTGAGCAATACAATGATCAATATCTCTAATTAATGCGTTTATTTTAAGCTTTGTTTCTCTTTTATTATCGTCACTACCAAGTATTGAGTTTGCCATTTTAAGTGCTTCATATTTTTCTTCCCAAGTTGTTATTTCCAACTTTTGGTTTTGAAGTTCTTGTTTTGAAGCCTCCAATTCTTTATTCAATTTCAAATTAGCTTGCTTTAAAAGCTCTAGTTTGTGTAATACTTTGCTAATTTTGTTTTCTAAAGAATCTACAATATCTTCAATATTACTCATTTACAAATTTCAATACTTATCTCACAAAGTTAACATACCTTAGCTTAAATTACAATTGTTTTTTCATAAAATTTTAAATACTATGTTAATACCATTAAGCAGAATAATTGGCTTGATTTTTGTTTTTAGCTTTGCATATTCATATCAAATTGATATTTTAGCCTAATACCAATCAAAATTAAGAATAACCCATACGTGCAATTTTTTAAAACTTAATTGGTAATACCTAAATATGCGATTAATCCTTATTTTTTTTTTAACACTCTCAACACTTTCTATAGCTCAAAATAATTATCCACAAGATTATTTTAGAAGCCCTTTAGATGTTACTTTAATTCTCTCTGGTACTTTTGCTGAATTACGTTCTAATCATTTTCATTCTGGTTTAGATATAAAAACACAGCAACGAGTAGGATTAAATGTTTATGCTTCGGCAGAAGGTTTTGTTAGCAGAATTAAGGTTTCGCATTTCGGCTATGGAAAAGCATTATATATTACGCACCCTAATGGCTATACTACGGTTTATGCCCATTTAAATAAGTTTTCGCCAGAAATTGAAGCCTATGTAAAAAAACATCAATATGAAAAGGAATCTTTTGAAATCGAATTATTTCCAAATGCCGAAGATTTAAAAATTGTTAAAGGTGCTGTTGTGGCTTTAAGCGGAAATACTGGTGGTTCTGGTGGACCACATTTGCATTTCGAAATTCGTGACAAAGCAGAACGACCAATAAACCCAATGCTTTTTGGTATTGATATCAAAGACTCTATTAATCCATTAATTTCATCTATTTATGCCTATCCAATTGATAAAAACTCATATATAAATAAAGCGAGTAGAAAAAAGAAACTACGGTTAATCCCTCTGAAAAATGGAGATTATACTGTTGAAAACATTGAAGCCTATGGCAAAATTGGTTTTGGAATTGAAACCATAGACAGGCAAAATTTAGCTGCAAATAAAAATGGGGTTTATAACATTCAAACCTTTGTTAATGGTAATAAAAATTTTGAATTAGATTTTAAGCGTTTTTCATTTAGCGAAACAAAGCATATTAATAGACTAATCGATTATGAGCATTATAAAACCAAAAAGAAACGTATTCAAAAACTATTCAATCAAAGCAATCCTTTAAGTTTATATAAAGATGTTTTAAATGATGGTATTTTATCTATAAAAGATAGTACATATTCTGTTTATAAAATAAAAGTTGGTGATTATAAAAATAACAATACTTGGGCCACTATAACTATAAAAGGTAGTAAAGTTGATGCAGAGGAAGTGAAAACAAATAAAACAACTCCATACTACATTAATGCAAACGAAACTACTAATTTAAAAAAAGGAAAAGTGTCTGTTGATTTTTATAAAGACACTTTTTATGATAGCTTTTATATAGATTTTGATGTAAAGAATGATACTTTACTATTACACAAAGATATTATTCCTGCTAAAAAAAGCTTCACAATTAGTTACGATGTTAGTGCCTATTCAAATAAAGATAAGAGTAAGCTATATATAGCAAAACTGTTGGGTTATAAAAAATTCCCAGCGTATTCGTCAACAAAAAGAAAAGGTAACATTCTTACAACTCGAACAAAAACATTAGGTGAGTTTGCACTCGCAACAGATACTATTAAGCCTACTATAACAGCACATAATTTCAAAAAGGGACAATGGATAAGCAATTTTAGATATTTAAAACTTAAAATTGATGATGAAGGTTCAGGGGTATCAAATTATAGAGCTACCGTAAACGGAAAATGGATTTTAATGGAGTACGATTATAAAACAAAAACGCTAACACACGATTTTAATGACGGATGCATTACCGCAACTAAGAATAATTTAAAGCTAATTGTTACTGATAATGTTGGAAATAATTCTACTTTTGAAACTATGTTTTATAGGAAATAAATTTTCTCGCTTTTGAATTTAAAATTTTCACTTACAGTAATTCTATTTTTACTACTTATTTCTTTAGGGTATTCGCAATCAGCGACAATCAAAGGGGTTATCTTAAATAACGAAAATACACCTGTTTCTAAAGTTAACGTAAAAGCTGATTTAATTGGGACAGAAACCAATGAAAACGGTTTTTACACCTTGAAAATTCCCGCAAATCAGGATATCACCATAGAGTTTTCACATCTTGTATACAAAAAAATCACCATCACTTTTAATCTTAAAAATGGTGAAACTCATGAATTTAATCCGGTAATGAATACTACAATTGAGCAAATTGCCACTGTAGTAGTTTCTGGAAAACGAAGAAAAGATGTTGAAGGTGTTACAACCATAAATCCCGAAACCATTAGAAAAATACCAGGGGCTAATTCTGGTGTTGAAAACTTATTATTAACGCTTCCCGGTGTTAGTAATAATAATGAACTAAGTACGCAGTATTCCGTTCGTGGCGGAAATTACGACGAAAACTTAGTATATGTAAATGGCATAGAAGTGTATCGTCCGTTTTTAATTCGTTCTGGCCAACAAGAAGGCTTAAGTTTTGTAAATACAGATTTGGTTCAGAACGTCGATTTTTCATCGGGTGGTTTTCAAGCTAAATATGGTGATAAGCTATCATCTGTTTTAGATATTACTTATAAGAATCCATACCAGTTCGAAATTAATGCAGATTTAAGTTTACTTGGTGGTAGTCTTTCTGTTGAAAACATTAGTAAAGATTCTAAATTCTCTAGTATAGTTGGTCTCCGTTATCGCGATAATGGTTTATTAGTTAATGCCAAAGAAACAGAAACTAATTATGATGCAGCTTTTGCTGATGCACAAGCATACTTAATGTATAAGTTTACAGATAAGTTTCAATTAAGTTTCTTAGGGAATGCTTCACTAAATAAGTATAATTACGAACCTCAAACACGGCAAACCAACTTTGGAACACTTGCTGACCCTTTAGCATTACTAGTATTTTATGAAGGACAAGAGAAAGACCAATATCAAACGCTATTTGGTGCTTTTAAAGGCACATATTTTGCTAATGATAATTTAACACTTCATGCCATAGCTTCTACTTATCATACTACTGAAGAGGAGTATTTCGATATTTTAGCGCAGTACAGATTAGGCGAGGTAAATACTAACATTGGTGATGAAAACCTAGGTGAGGTTGAATTTAGTGAAGGAATTGGGAGTCAATTAAATCATGGGAGAAATGATTTAGATGCACTAATAACTACCATAGAACTTAAAGGTGATTTAAGAATTGATGACAACCGCATAGAATGGTCTGTAAAGTATACTAACGAAGATATACGCGACCGTTTGATAGAATGGGAAGTGATTGATTCTGCTGGGTTTTCTATAAGACCACCACATATTGATGCATTTAACGAGCAACCATACACTCCATTTCAAGGCCCTATTGAAGCATTTCAAAACGTTCGCTCCACAAATAACACACAAATAAACAGATTACAAGCCTATGCACAATGGAGTAAACGCTCTACCATAGGAACAAGCGATGTTTGGTACAATGCAGGTGTGAGAGCGCATAATTGGTCAGTTAATGGCGATGGTATTTCGTCTTCAAATCAAACCGTATTTAGTCCGAGAGCACAATTTGCTATAAAACCCTATTGGGAAAAAGATATGTTGTTTAGAATAGCTGGAGGATTATATTATCAGCCTCCTTTTTATAGAGAGTTGCGAGATGCCAATGGAGTAGTTCAACCAAACGTAAAAGCACAAAAATCGCTTCATATTGTGTTAGGTAACGATTATAGTTTTAAAATGTGGGACAGACCTTTTAAACTAACAACCGAAGCATATTATAAAAGCTTAAGTGATGTAAATCCATACACATTAGAGAATGTTCGCATTCGTTATCGTGCCAATAATAGTGCAAAAGCCTATGCTTATGGATTAGACATGCGATTAAATGGTGAGTTTGTTCCTGGGACCGAATCTTGGTTTAGTTTTGGGTATTTAAAAACTGAAGAAAACATAAATAATAGAGGCTATATTGCGCGACCAACAGACCAACGCTTAAAATTTGCTGCATTGTTTCAAGATTATGTACCTAATATACCAAGTATGAAAATGTATTTGAATTTGGTATTTAACACAGGGTTACCTGGTGGCTCTCCTAGTTATGCTGATCCGTACGAATATCAAAACAGATTACCATCGTACAAAAGAGCTGATGTTGGTTTTCAATTTGTATTGGTTGATGAAAAAAAACAATTTAATAGTGGTTGGAAAAAACCATTTAAAGAACTCTCGTTTGGCATTGAAATTTTCAATATGTTTGATGTTCAAAACTCAATAACTAACACTTGGGTTAGAGATGTATATAGCAAGCGTCAATATGCAATTCCTAACTATTTAACACCACGAGTATTTAACGTTCGAACTACTATGAAATTTTAATTCTATTAAAATGACAACAGATTCAAACATTATTAAAAAGGCTGAGTTTAACCCTAAAATTAAAACTTATATCCTTTTAGTAGTTTCCTTTTTCTTATTAATTTCTATAGTTGGTATTCCTATTTTAATAATTTGGTTTTTAGGCTTAGGCCAATATATAAGCAAAAGGTTTTACGAAAACTTAAAATGCCAATTAACAAACAAGCATTTAGAATTTAAAAAAGGGGTACTATTTAAAGTTGAAAAAACTATTCCCCTAGAAAACATTCAAGACCTAACATTTATTGAAAACCCTTTACTTAAAGCTCTTGATTTACGTATTCTTAAAATTGAGACTGCTGGTCAAAGTAATCCTAAAGGAAGTGACATGAAGCTTGTGGGTATTCTTAACTCTTCAGAGTTTAAAGAATTAGTTTTAAAACAACGCGAAATTATTCAGTCTAATCCAAAAAATAACTCGCAAATTACTTCTTCAAGTGAAAAGACTAATGTCTTACTTGAAGAAATTAGAGATTTACTAAATGAGATTAAAAACAAGTAATCATGGAAAGAATATTTACATCATTACTTATTATTCTAATTCTAAACTCATGTAAGAATGAAAACATCAATGTAAAAAAGGAAAAGAAACCCAATGTTCTTTTCATTTTAGTTGATGATTTAGGTTATAAAGATTTAAGCTGTACAGGAAGTACTTTTTATGAAACTCCAAACATTGATAAAATTGCTAATGAAGGTATGATTTTTAATAAAGGTTATGCTGCTAGTCGTGTTTGTAGCCCTTCGCGAGCAAGTATTATGACTGGCAAATTTACAGCTAGACACGGCATAACAGATTGGATTGGTGCAAAACAAGGCAAAGCATGGCGTGATCATAATAGGCACGACAAATTACTTCCAGCCGATTATGTACACAGTTTACCAAAGAACGATATTACTATTGCCGAGGCTATGAAAGCATCTGGATACAAAACTTTTTTTGCTGGAAAATGGCATTTAGGGAAGCAGGGATCATACCCTGAAGATCATGGCTTTGATATTAATAAAGGAGGCTGGGATAAAGGCAGTCCTATTGGTGGATATTTTTCACCTTGGAAAAATCCTTCTTTAGAAAACACAACACAAGGCGAAAACTTATCTATGCGCCTTGCCAAAGAGACTTCTAAGTTTATAAAAAAGCATAAGGATACAAGCTTTTTTGCATTCATGTCATTTTATGCGGTTCATGGTCCTATTCAAACAACTCAGAACAAATGGGAGAAATATAGAATAAAAGCAGAAAAACAAGGTATTAAAGGCAAAGGCTATAAAATGGAACGTGTTTTACCAATAAGACAAGTGCAAGACAATCCCATTTACGGTGGTTTAGTTGAAGCTATGGACGATGCAGTTGGACATGTTTTAAATACATTAAAAGAATTAGGCTTAGATAAAAATACGATAGTAATATTTACATCCGATAATGGTGGTGTTGCATCTGGCGATAATTACTCTACATCCAATTTACCATTAAGAGGAGGCAAGGGGTATCAATGGGAAGGTGGTATTAGAGAGCCATTTTTTATTAATGTTCCATGGTATAAATCTAATGGCACTAGTACAGATTATCCGGTAGTTGGCACTGATTTTTACCCAACTATACTAGACTTAATTGATGTAGATAATCTACCAAATCAACATATCGACGGGGTTAGCTTAAAACCACTTTTAGAGGGAAAAACTCTAGCAAAGCGAGCTTTATTTTGGCATTACCCGCATTACGGTAATCAAGGCGGTGAACCTTCGTCTATTATTCAAGAAGACGGCTGGAAACTAATACATTATTGGGAGGACGGTAGAAATGAATTGTATAATCTATCTCTAGACATTAATGAGCAAGTTAATGTTGCTTCAGAGCATTTAAAATTAACAGAACAACTTAGCAACAAACTCAATTCTTGGCTACTAAAAGTTGGTGCTAATATGCCATCGAAAGATTTGGATTATGATGAAGCATTAGCAAAACAACGACAAAATTATCTAAAGAATGAGTTTATGCCTAAACTGGAACAAAACAGACTAAAATATTTATCCAAAGATTTTGAACCAAATACTGACTGGTGGCAAAGTAAATTGACTGCTGATTAATTAACAATAGAACTATTACTTTGTAACATATATAAAAATTTAATACATTAAAAGTACTTTTTTATCTGCTTGGTAAAGCCCATAAATAATTAATATTTTCCTATTAACTAAAATCATTATTTTAAAAGAACACTTAAACGCTCTACTAAACAGTCTGAAACCCCAGAAACATTGTTAATAGATACGCATACTTCTATATAATCGTTAGGTTCTAAAGTTAAAACACCAGCTATAGCAAAGTTTCCTAAATCATTTTTAGAAAATCTTCGTTCGGCAGAAATTGCAGGAACTACGACACCGTTTTTAAACACATGAAATTCATATTTTCTTGCATTATTGACTGTATGATTTAAGGTTCCTGTACATATAATTTCAAACTCTCTAACTTTGTGTCCAACATATGTTAAATTATTGCTTGTCGATGTTGTCCTAAACAAATTATCCGCTATAGTAGTCCCTAAAATTTTAACAGGAACATTACTTGTTGTCAACGGTGTAACCGTAGCATTTCCTGTCATATGGTAATAACCAGCTGCAACAATATCAGACTCAACTGGTATCGCAGCACAGTCTATCTCCCATTCATTACTAAAACTAAATGGACTGGCTACAGTTGTATATTTGTTAACATATGTACCAGAACCTGAAAAAACAACACCTAACATTTCTCCTCTATTTAGAATTGGGTTTGAGCTAACATCTATAGCTGTTACACCAATTGCAACATCAGAAAAACCGCTTTCTTTTTCTACAATGTCAAATGTTCCTGTAAAGGTTTCATAAATGCCACTATTACTGTTCAACCATTCTTGATTAAGCAGTACCAAGTCCTTAATACTATCAAAAGTAATTCCTGTAACATTACCTTTATATTCACAATTTGAGAAAGACACTAAATGATATCCTTTAATTGTTCCTAAGTTTGCCGAATTAGAAATATTAATAGTAATAACAATTAATTCTTGATCTTGAGCTGAATTATCTAAATTAAAAACAGAACCACCAGAAGCTGTTAATGTTATGTTTTTTAATTCTCCACCTTTATTGCCGACAAATAATGTTCCAGTAGCCATAGTAAGTATGTCCTCACCAATATCATGACCAATAATAGTAGCATTATTAAGATCAATAGAGTTAGTCATTGTAATATTACCGTTAATCTCGTATAATACATTTTCATCTAAAGTTATAATACCACCAGATGCAGCAGGAAAATCTGCTTCACTTTTTACTAATACATAATTATCTCTATAATTAGTGCTTGTAATCATTTTTTTCCATTCAACACTATCAACATCATAGTAATAGAACGCATCTAAATTTATATCGAAAACCAATAGTCCTTCGGCTGGAGTTGAAATTGCTAAACGCTGCGTAGTAGTCATTCTTGGAGCTAAAAGCCCTTGTGTTGTAGATGATATATCTAAAATTGATGATGCATTAGGAGATGTTGTACCAATGCCAACCTGTGAAAAAACGTTAGCTGGTAAAACAAATATTAATACAAATAAAAAAGTGGCTTTTAAATAAAAAAAGGAGGAGGTTTTTATATATCTCATAATAATTTGGGTTTTATTGTGAGAGACTTTTATTATTATCAAATTTAATAAAAACTCAATAAAAAACAAATTTTTCCGATAAAAAACACAGTATTTTCCTTCTTAATTTATTTGTTTAGTTATTTTTTTAGTAAAACTATTATTTAATTTAAAGAAGAGGTAATTAATTCATTTAAAACATTAATAACATAATCTACTTCGTCTTTTGTATTATAGATACTAAATGAAAAGCGAATGGATGGCTTGCTTAAGTCTTCATCACTTAAAATTTCGGCTAAAACATGAGACCCTTTTGAGCTTCCACTTTGGCAAGCACTACCTTTAGAGCAGGCAATTCCTTTTAAATCTAATTGAAATAACAACATACTTGCTTTTTCTGGAGATACTGGCAAACATACATTTACCAAAGTATAAGTTCCTTTATCCATATCTCCAGAGTTACCATTAAACTTTATCAATGGAATTTTTAATTTTAACTGTTCAATAAAATATTGCTTTAGCGACCTTACATATGCAGACTCCTTATCTAAATTATCATAGGCGTGTTTTAAAGCTTCTTCAATCCCAACTATATTATGCACACTTTCGGTTCCTGCTCTAAGGCCCCTTTCCTGCTCTCCTCCAAATATTAAAGGCTTAAGACCAGAGTTTTTCCTAATGAAAGCAAAACCTACACCTTTTGGCCCATGGAATTTATGTGCAGCAACTGCCAAAAAATCTAATTGAACTTCCTGTAAATCCAATGCATAATGCCCTACAGATTGTACTGTGTCACTATGAAATAATGCGTCTTTATCTTTACACAAACCAGCTACTCTTTTAATATCTAAAATATTTCCAATTTCATTATTAATATGCATTAAACTAACCAGTGTTTTTTTTGAGATATCAAGTAATTCTTCTAAATGTGCATAATCTATAGTTCCAGTTTTATCAACATTTACATAACTAATAGCTAAATCATACTCTTTTTCAAGTTGTTCAATAGTATGCAAAATAGCATGGTGCTCTATTTTAGAAGTAATAATATGTTTAACTTTTAAATCTCTTACTACACTTTGCAAAACTAAATTATCGGCTTCTGTTCCTCCAGAAGTAAACACAATCTCTCCAGCAGATACATTCAAATAACTTGCAATTGCTTTTCTTGAATTTTCAATTAATGATTTAGATGATCTTCCAAAACTATGTGAAGATGAAGCATTTCCATAATCGTTTCTCATGACTTCAGTCATTTTATTAATTACTTCACTACGAATTTGTGTAGTTGCAGCATTATCGAAATAGACAGTCTTCATAAAATCCAAATTTATTAACTAATAGCTTAAATATGCAGTTTGAAGCTTCAAAAATACTTGAAATAAAATTATTATCAATATGATACGTTATAAATAACAATTCTATATTTTTGCCTTAAAACCCAAACACATGCGTAAATTATTTTTTTGTTTATTAACTTTTAGTTTTACTTTCCTTATTTCTTGTAGTGATGGTGATATTATAAATGTTGAATTAGACTTTGATAATGAATTTAGTGCTTGTGAAGGAGTTCAAGACTTAGTGCTATATAATACTAAAAATGATCCTTCTGAATCACTCTCTGTAATTATCAGTAATTATACCATTGATGAGTTTTTAGCAGTAGGAGATGATAATACATTTTCTGTAACAAAATCTGGAACATTAAATTATAGAACTTATAGTAATTCACAATTACCTTCAAATTTATTTTGTAATGATATTCCGCCTTCAGATATAAACATTATAAATGACTATAGTAGTAGTTGCCAAGCAGAAATTAGTACAACTTTAACCGAAGATGATAATGATGGTATTCCTGTTGAATTAGAAGATAAAAATTTGGATGGCGATAACAATCCTGCTACCAATCCAACAGATACTGACGGAGATGGTTTGCCTGATTATTTAGATGCAGATGATGATGGTGACAATGTTTTAACTAAAGATGAAAACCCAGACCCAAATGGTGATGGCAACTTAAGTGATGCTCAAGATACTGATGGTAATGGAACTCCAGACTATTTAGAAAAGGATGATGATGGAGATGGTATAGATACGAGAGATGAAGAAAACGATTCTCAGGACCAAAACCCAACAAACGATATTACAAATAGTGATGTTGGCCCTGATTACTTAAATAAAGATGTCGCTACTTCGGTTACCGCTACAGCATATCGAGCACATACAATAAGCAAAACTTACCTAGTTACTTTAACTCTTACGGGAATTGATATAGAAATTTTATCGCAAGATATACTTGACTTTGGAAAACTTTCTGATAGTAAAACTACAGGTACAAGAACTGTAACCCCAGCATTTAATTAATAGGAGTTACATTTTGATAAATATAAACTTCGGTTGCCCCTAGCCCGTATTTTTGATAATTGGCATCATAGAATTTTACATTATTATAGCGCCCAAAAAGATAATCTAGCTCCATTTTCAAAATACCTTCTCCAACACCGTGAATAAAAACAATTTTTTGAATTCGTTTTTTGATTGCAAAATCTAATTGCCTTCTAGCTGTATCAAGTTGTAATGTAAGCATATCGTGGTTTGTCATCCCCTTTGAGGATTTCACTAATTGATTGATGTGTAAATCAACCTCTAAAGTAGGTTCATAACGTTCTTTTGATTTTGTTTTCTTTGCTGTTCTTTTTTTAGGCTGCTCTTTTTCAGAAATAACACTATTAACACTCAAATTAGTAAACAATTCATTCTTAATCGTTTTATCAGATTTGCTTTTAATTAATTCATCCGTTCTAAAATCTAGCAAAAAACCATCTTCAGTTTCAATTGAAACTAAATTTCCATTTATCTTTTTAACGGTACCAGATAAATCTTCGTCCAAAACTAATACTGCATCTCCCAACTTAAAAACCATAATTACTCTTCTTCACTAGTGTCTTGCGTGTTATCTTCGTCATTTTTACTAGGAATATTTCTAGAAATTCTATAAATACCAATCATTAACACAACAATACCTCCTATTAAAACATATTGATTTTGCTCGGTACCTGCTTTAGAATATAATGCAACAATAGCTCCTATAACTATCAATATATAATTAAAATATTTCATTTAAAAAATTACTTAAAATTATCTAACAAATTAAGCTAAAAAAAATTAAAGCCTTAGGTAAAAATCTCTTTATTAGTTAACATTACTTGAAGTCGTTGAATTACATTTTTAATCGATTTAATTAATATTTGAATGAAAAAACATATATTTGTTACTAGTTAGATATATTAATATATTTATTATGTTCCCCAAATTTACTTTTACCTTATTATTAATAACTAGTCTATCTTACGCCCAACTTTCAGTAAGAAACAGTGCTTATGTATTTGTAAATGATGAAATCGTTTTTGTTGAAAACGATGTGAATCTTAACGAAGCTGCCAGCACCATATATTTACGTAACCAAGGACAACTAATACAAGGAACTGGTACAGAAACAGCGGCTACAAAAAATTCTGGTATAGGCGAATTGAGTGTTTATCAAAACGGTAATGTTGGTGTTCATGAATTCAACTATTGGTGCTCCCCTATAGCTAGTAAAACAAGCAGTACGGTTAATAACCCCTTTGGTATTTCTCTTTTAAATGATATTACAGGACTTACTACTGCTACACCAGCAACCTATATTTTTGCTAACTACAATGGGTCTGCTAGCCCTTTAAAC
>NZ_JAMFLZ010000010.1:0-102932 GCF_023502325.1 Jejuia spongiicola | reverse complement strand
ATTTAAAGGGCTAGCAGACCCATTGTAGTTAGCAAAAATATAGGTTGCTGGTGTAGCAGTGGTAAGTCCTGTAATATCATTTAAAAGAGAAATACCAAAGGGGTTATTAACTGTACTGCTTGTTTTACTAGCTATAGGGGAGCACCAATAGTTATATTCATGAACACCAACATTACCGTTTTGATAAACACTCAATTCGCCTATACCAGAATTTTTTGTAGCCGCTGTTTCTGTACCAGTTCCTTGTATTAGTTGCCCTTGGTTACGCAAATATATGGTGCTGGCAGCTTCGTTAAGATTCACATCGTTTTCAACAAAAACGATTTCATCATTTACAAACACATAAGCACTGTTTCTTACTGAAAGTTGGGCGTAACTGAGGGTGCTAAAAATTATTAGCAAAGATAAAAAGTATAAACGTTTCATAAGATTTGGGGTTTGAAAGATTTATATTATATGTAATCTGTTCGTTGTTAATTGTAATCAAATATAGCTTTTGATTTTTGTGATTTAGAGCTTAAAACCTATGAACCACTATATTTTATATTTGAATCCATCTTTTTGAGCGCCGAATTATTATTAGGGTTGCTCGAGTAGTTTTAAATTTACAATAGTATTATTGTTTGTTTTGCAAGCGTATAGTTTGCTCCATTTATTTATGAGGCAAATATGAGCAAAGCACATAAGCTATACTCTTAAATTAGTATAACCTAACACAAGCATATATGGTAAGGGTAGTTGTAATTGAAGATGAAAATATTTCAAGTAATTATATCGTTGCTTTGTTGAAAAAGTACTGTTCAGACAAGTTTACTGTAGAAAAAGAAATAGACAATATAGTTGAGGCAGTAAATTGGTTTCTAGATAATGATATCCCAGATTTAATTTTCATGGATGTCCATTTAAGTGATGGGTTATGTTTTGAGATTTTTAACAAAGTAGAGATCAGTTGCCCTATTATATTCACTACAGCTTATGATGAGTATGCAATAAAAGCCTTCAAAACAAATGGAATTGATTATTTATTAAAGCCAATTACCGAGAAAGATTTTTATCAATCTGTAATGAAGTTTTTTAAGGTGCGAAGAGACCGAGATAGCCAATTGAGAGAAAATGAAAAAATTAGGCTTTTGGACATTAACACTTCAAAAAATTATAAACAACGTTTTTTAGTGAAACTTGGTAATAAATATACACCCTTAAAAATAGAGAACATAGCCTATTTTTATAAAGATAGCTTAGTTTTTATAAGAGATTTTAATGGGAATAGCTACCCGATAAGTAGCTCTTTGTCTAATATAGAAAGCTCAATTGATTCAAATGTTTTTTTTAGAGCAAATAGAAAGATTTTGGTTAATATTAATGCAATCGATTATTTAGCTCAATATAAACCAGGGCAGTTGGCTATAAGAGTAAAACCAAAGTTTGAAGAAGTAATTGTGCTAAGTCAAGAGAAATCAAGTCAATTGAAATCCTTGTTGAATTAAGTATAATTATTCTTTTTTACGATAATTAAGCTATTCCTTTAAACGATTAAAAACGTATTTCATGGACTAAATATTGGTTTTTAAGAAGAATGGCAGATTGTTTTTTACGTCAGGTATATATATTAGGTGTTCAATCCCAAATATGCAAAGTCATGAAAAAAGAATACTTAACTCTTTTAGTTCTTATGTTTAGTATAACTATTAATGCTCAAGTAGGAATAGGTACTACAGCTCCAAATTCAACATTAGATATTAGATCATCAAACCAAGCAACACCATCAAATACAGATGGCATATTAATTCCAAAAGTGGATGTTTTTCCTGCAACAAATCCAACAGCGTCACAAAATGGAATGCTAACTTTTTTAACCACCGTTTCTGGGTCAAATCAACCAGGGTTTTATTATTGGAATCAGCCAACAACATCATGGATAGGTTTGAATTCTGGCAGTGGTTCAGGTTGGGGGCTTACTGGTAATTCTGGAACAACTTTTGGAAATAATTTTATTGGAACAACAGATTTACAAGCCTTGGATGTTAGAACAAATAATATTATTAGAGCCAGATTTACAACTAGAGGGCAGTTGGAGTTTCATAACACAGCAGGTTCTGTATTTTTAGGTTTAGATGCAGGTGAGAATAGTAATTTAACAGGTCAAAGAGCTGTATTTGTAGGTAATGAAGCGGGTTATTCAAACACATCAGGAGCCAATAATATAGCTATAGGTCATAGATCTTTATACAATAATACAACAACACATAATAATGTAGCTATAGGTAGTTTTGCTTTAGAGGATAATACAGGGTTTAACAATGTAGCTATAGGGTTTGAATCTCAGCAAGGTTCAACTACAGCTAATGATAACGTGTCTATTGGGTATTTGAGCATGCAAGGCGCAGGTGGTACAATAACAGGGAGTAGAAACGTAGCTGTTGGTAGAGGTACATTATACAGTAACTTAAGTGGTGCGGATAATATTGCCATAGGAAACAGAGCTATGGTATTTAATACTTCAGGAGTAGGTAATAGTGCTGTTGGATTTCAATCACTTATTAATAATATTTCAGGAAATAGTAATACTGCTTTTGGAAGACAAGCCTTAGAGGGAGCTGCTTTACCAATTGGAAATACTGGAAACAATAATACAGCTTTGGGGGCATATTCTCTGCAGAACAATACAACAGGAGACGATAATATTGCCATAGGAATGCAAAGCTTAAACGGAAATCTAACAGGAGCTGATAATGTAAGTGTTGGCTTTAGAGCCATGTATATAAATACATCTGGATATAAAAATGTAGCTCTTGGTAATGAGGCTTTACATGATAATACCACAGGATATGAGAATAATGTAATTGGAGATGAAGCAATGCACAGTAATACAACAGGTTACCAAAATAATGCTTTTGGTTATAGATCTTTATATAATAACACAACTGGCTACGAAAATATAGCTTTAGGTAATCAATCACTTTTAAGTAATACTACAGGAAATCATAATACTTCTATTGGTTTTAGTTCGCTATATAACAATGTTAGTGCAGAATATAATTTAGCAATAGGTTATGAATCTCTTTATACAAATACTACTGGAGAATATAATATAGGACTAGGCTTTCAATCATTATATAATAACAATGCTAATTATAATAGTGCAATTGGGGGTTGGGCTTTATATTCTAATACAACAGGTGCTGATAATATTGGTGTTGGGCGTAGGGCTTCATACTTTAATACAACAGGAAGTTATAATGTGTCTTTGGCATACGAAGCCGGAGTAAATAATACAACAGGGAGTAATAATATAACTTTAGGATATCGTTCAAATTACAATAACCAAACAGGAAGTAATAATGTCGTTATTGGGCATGAAGCAGGGTTTGGAACAGGTTTAACTTCGGTAAGTGGAAATATATTAATTGGTTATCGAGCAGGGTTTCAAAATATAAACTCTGATAGGTTATATATAGAGAATAGCAATTCGTTAACCCCTCTAATAGGAGGAGACTTTGCTAATGATAGAGTTGCTATTAATACAGACATGACAACTACCTTAAATCACACCTTAACAGTTGGAGGTAGTGCAAAAATAGAAACACTAATAAATATAAAACCAGGTACTGCACCAGTTACACCTGCGGTAGGTGATGTTTATTTTGATGCTACTACTAATAAATTACGTGTTTATACAGCTGTTAGTGGTGGTCAATGGGAGGACTTAAATTAAAAAAATTAATAGAATATTAGCAATACATCTTTATATAATGAGGCTTACAGAAACAAATAAAAAGGTAGCTCGCTTAAAAAATTTTGAGAGTACATTATTAAAATTAAGAAATACGATAAGAGGAGTAAAACATGATTATAGAAGAAATGTAAAGGAAACTACTTGTGTAAAAACTCAAAAGGCATATAACGAGAAGCTTAAATTATATGCGATAAAAGAGTTTAATGTATTAGTAAAAATGTTGGAAGGGTTTGAGGAAAAAATTTCTGATTAATATTTTAAATAAATACTATTAATAAACTATAGAGAGATTGTGAAATTAGAATAGATAAAGATTATGAGACTAACAGATATGGACTTTAAAAAGAAAGTGGCTCGCGGAGAAATAATAAAACTATTCCCATTATCAATATGTAATAGAAATTTGGAAGAAGATATGATTAGAAGTGAAGAGTATCAAAAAAATATTAAGCAACTAAAAAAGAGTAAGGCTATATGTGGATATGTTTTTGTTTTTTTTGTGTCAGTATTGATACTTATGTTGTTTGGGCTTTCAAAAGTTCACGCACAATTTAACCCAAAAGATGTGAGCGACTTAATGTTTTTTGTTGAATCTACTAATTTAAGTACTTCTCATCACATTGCTACTTGCGAATCAAATTTCTGTTTAAACCATTCTAATACAGAAGGAGCTATAATAACAGAACAATATTGTGATGTTACAAATGATTGTAGTGAAGGTTGTGTAAGACGATGGATAGATCAATCAAATTACACTCAAAATTCTGTTGGTGATCCACCAATATTTAATCCGCCAGAGTATACAAATGGCAGAAATTTTGGTCAAGACGATAGTGTTAAACCCTGCTACATAAATGATTGCATTAATGGAAAACCATGTGTAAGAGGAGGAGGAGGAGTGGCTTATGCGACAGATTACTCAGCTCAAGATAAATATTTAGAAATTCAAATTAAAGATTTTGTATACTTAACCGGTGAGTTTTCAATATTTCTACTAGCGAAACCAATAGCACAAACTGAAGATTGGGATTATTTTGGTCAATCGGTTAGTTATTTTAGACATAGAGTAGCTGATAATTACTTACAATTAAGAGTGCCTGGGAATTCGGTATGGAGAGTTACACCAAATAATTCTGTAACTTTAAACACGTGGCAATTAATAGAAGTTCATAGAGATGCTTCAAATAAAATTACTATTTATATAAATGGTATAGATAAAACAAATTCGTCTAATATTAATTTAGCGGGAACTTTTACAATAGGTTATTTACTATCTGCTTTTAAAACTAATGCTAAAACAGGTGAAGAGAAGAGTATGCATGGAGATGTGGCTGCATTTTTAATTTACAATAAAAAAACTTCTAGTATAGAAAATAATGATATCAGAGAATATTTTGACACTAACTATTTAGGAAACGTATTAAGTGTGAAAAACGATAAAATTTCTAATAAAATAGATGTATTTCCTAATCCTATGACTGATGAAGTTACTATAAAAGTTAATAATACAGACGAGAACTTTTATGAAAATGAAACACCAATAATTTATGATGTTTTAGGAAAAAAAATTAAAACTGAAATTTTAAAAAAAGAAACTAAAAATACTATCGAATACAGCATTCACTTGAATACTAATCTTAATAAAGGAATATATTTTTTAAGTTTAAGAGGTAATTCTATTAAATTAGTTAAAAATTAAGAAAAAATGATTTCTAATCCAGCAAACTTAGATTTATATACTGAAGATTTTTTTAAAACTATTTTTAATACAGCTACCGAATCTTGGGTTTTAACTAATAAAACAGGAAACATTGTTATGGTAAACCCTATTACTGAACAAATGTTTGGCTACAAAGAAAAAGAACTTATAGGTAAAAAAGTTGAAGTGCTCATGCCTAAAGCTGGTAGAAAAGAACACGTGCCTCTTCGTAATAGTTATGTAAAACACCCAAGAAAGAGACCTCACGGAATTGGAGTAGAAGTTATGGGTTTGCATAAAGATGAGCGTACATTTCCTGTTGAGATTAGTTTAAACTATTATAAAAAGGAAGATGAAATTTATGCATTAGCAGTTATTATAGATATAACCCAAAGAAAGCAAAAAGAGAAACAATTACAAGAAGCCTTGTTACTGGTAGAGAAGCTTAAACATGAAAAAATTCAAACAGAACTTAAAGTGCTAAAAAACCAAGTAAGCCCACATTATTTTTTTAACAGTTTAAGTGTATTGGTGCCTTTGATTAGTATCGACCCAATAAAATCCCAAGAGTTTACAGAACGACTAGCTAACACTTATCGTTATATTCTAGAGATTAGAGATAAGCTTACTGTAACCGTTGAGGAAGAATTATCTTTTATTAAAGATTATGAGTTTTTACAATTAGCACGCTTTGGAGAAAAATTTGTTATTAATTATAACATAAAAGATACAGATTTAAACAAAAAAATAATTCCTTTTTCTATTCAAATATTGTTAGAGAATGTTTTCAAACATAATGCGCTATACAAAGACAAAAAGATAAATATTAATATTAATTCTGTTACTGGAGGCATACAAGTTGAAAATAATATTAATAAGCGAATAGAGTCAACAGTTAAGTCTCTAGGAATTGGGCTAAAAAACATTAATAATCAATACGAATACCTATCGGATTTAAAACCTAAATTTAAAGAGAATGAAAACCTTTATCAAGCTTGGATTCCGTTTATTAATATTAAAAATTAGTTCCCCAACAATTGAGGAATGAAAGTTCAAATCAATATATATCAATATATAATGTTAATAAAAGGAATAGAAACCTGAATGATATTAAACTTATGAAAAGAATTTTGAGCTTTACATTTATTTTATTCTTAATGACTTCTTGTGCTAGAGATAAAACTAAGTCACAGTCAATAGAAAATAAAACATCACTAGATTCAATTGTGCGTAATCACATTGATAATATCCCTCAATTCACAACAGGTTATAATCATAAAGCAATGGTATTAGGGACATTCCATTTTAATAGAGCTTCTGATGGAAGTGATGTTGTGGCAAAAAATCAAATTGATATTACAACCGAAGAAAATCAAAAGTTAATTGAAGATTTGGTCTCGAGAATTGTGGAAGATTACAAGCCTACAATTTTAGCTGTAGAGTGGATGCCTAATTATCAAGGCACAATAGATTCTTTATATACAAAATATAAAAAAACAGAAAAATTACCTAAAAGCGAAGCTTTTCAAATAGGCTTTAGAATAGCAAAAAAATTAAACTTACCTACTGTTTATTGTGTTGATAATAGACCACCACAGCCAGAAAGTGTTATGAAAATGGAGCTAGATTTTGATGAGTACCTTAAATCATTAAATCAAGAATCCTTGGTAAGCGAATATGATGATGATAATAATGCTTATAATAATTATATGGACGATTTACTTGCAAAATCTAATGTACTAGAGCATCTAAGAGCTATAAATAGTAAAGAGAACATAAGAAGATTTAAGGCTTTTTCATTTACAGGATTGGTAAATGCAGGTTATAATGATAATTATGTTGGTGCAGATTTTACAGGAATGTGGTACCAAAGAAATACGAGGATCTATGTAAATATTAGGAACTTAACTAAAACCAAAAGTGAAAGAGTTTTAGTTATTTATGGAGCAGCACATAAATGGGCTCTAGACGAAATTTTTGATGGTTCACCAGAATTTGAAATTATACAACCTTTTGAATATTAATATAAAAGAAAATTTCAGAACATAAGAAAAAACAATGTTTAGAAAAAGCAGAGTCTGCATTCTGTATAGTGAAGCATGGATTCCATTTATTAATATTAAAAATTAATTTAATAATGTTTTTAAATGACTAGATTTTTCTTGACTTAGTACAATTACTTCATCAAACTTTGGAGAAACCTTTATGGTTAATTGACCAGGTTTATATTGAGCAAGGTAATCTATAGCATCAATGTTTATTAATATTTTTCTATTTGCCCTAAAAAATGCGTTAGGGCATATTGATGTTTCTATTGTTGTTAAAGAACTATTTATTGGATAACTATTACCGCTAAAAGATTTTACAAATACAATATCATCTTTATAAAAATAGGCAATATTTTCAGTTTTTAAAGGGGTGTATTTATTTCCTAGTTTTACCAAAAAGCGCTCTTTGTAGTTGATTGAAGAACTATTTAAATCCTTAAGGCTAATTTTGTTATAACTGTTTGTTTGATGGAGATTGGTTTTTTTAAGTTTAAAAAATTTAGTTAAAGCTTGATTAAAACTTGTTTGTGTTATAGGTTTTAATAAATAATCAATACTGTTTGTTTTGAAGGCTTTTATTGCATACTCATCATAAGCTGTAGTAAATATAATAGGGCAAGTAACATCAAGTTTATTAAGTACATCAAAGCAAGATCCATCAGATAAATTTATATCCATGAAAATCAAATCTGGTGCTTCGTTTAATAGAAGCCAATTTGTAGCGTCAATAACATTGTCTATTTCTGCATCAATATAAAATGTGTTTTTTGAATAGCTATTTAATAAATTAATAATGTGTTTACTAGAAATAGGCTCATCTTCTATTATTAATATTCTAAGCATAATTTACTTGTTAGGGAGTGGTTACTATTTACTAAAGTAATTGGTTGCTTTTAAGATTATATGTAAATTTATCAATCGGGATTAGAGCAAGGATAATTGGTCATTACAGAACATTTATGTAATAAAAAACACACTGAATAATACAATTTTTTATACAAAATCATTTTTTAAAACCTTATGAAGAATAATTTAATGAAACTACTGTTCATTTCTAGTAGAGTTTATTTACTATTAATATTTGTTTTTATTTCTTGTAAAAAAGAAGATGGTAGAACATTAAAACTTGAAAATGAAAATGCGATAAAAGATAATTACATGGTTTTAATCACTGGAGATACTTTAGAAACAAAGGTGCCAATTAAAATTGAAGGAAAAAAAATAGCGTTAAATAAGTCAGGTGTTATAAATACTAGGCTTCAAAGCCCGCCAAAAATTATAAAAACAAAAGAAAATCTAAAAAGAATAGATGGGGCTAAAATTGTTTCGTTACCAACTAAACCAAAACTGTTTGCATATGGTGAAAACGGAATCCCTTTTCCTAAAGATACCGTATTAGGAGGAAAAGTAAGTTCAGTTTTTTACCCAAAACCAATAAAATCAGAAAAACCATTATATAGGGATAATGCCATTTTAGATATCCAGTGGATGGATGTAGATCAAGGGTTAAATTCCTCATATGTAGTTTACTGTTTCGAAGATTCAAGAAATAATATTTGGATTGGATATTATGGAGGAGGAGTAAGTAAATTTGATGGAATTGAATTTGTACATTTTACAGATAAAGAAGGACTGTACAATAACTATGTTTGGAACATATTTGAAGATAGTAAACAAAATATATGGTTTGGACATTATTCGGGAGGAGTGACAAAATTTGACGGAAAGACATTTACACATTACTCTGATGAGAATGGGTTTCCTGACAGAACAATTTGGAGTATTATTGAAGATAAATCTAATAATATATGGTTTGGGACTTCTAATGGAGCCGTTAAATATAATGGTGAAAAATTCACGCATTATACAGCTGATGACGGTATAATAGGGAGTAATATAGTATCAATGATAGAAGATGCTAAAGGAAATATATGGTTTGCTACCAAAAATTCTGGACTTAGTATTTTTAACGGAAAATCTTTCTACTCTTATACAGAAAAAGATGGCTTGCCTGATAATAGAACCTTATCAGTTTATGAAGCCTCTGATAAGAGCATTTGGATAGGAACCTATGGCGGAGCGTGTAAATATGACGGATATACATTTGAGATTTTTACTACTAACGAAGGGTTGACTCATAATAAAGTGATATCAATAGTTGAAGACAAAAACAATAATATTTGGTTTGGAACACATGGAGGTGGATTGTCAAGATACAATGGTAAAACAATTAATAGTATCACTAAAAATGAAGGCTTGCCACATAATGAAATTAGGAACTTACTTATAGACAGTAAAAATAACTTATGGGGAGGAACGGAAGGAGCTGGGCTTTTTAAGTTGAATCTTAATTCTTTTCTACATTATACAGAAAAGGACGGTTTGCCTACAGAGCAAGTATATTCAATTTATGAAGATAAAAAAGGAAATATTTGGTTTGGAACTTACGGAGGCGGATTGTCTAAATATGATGGCTCTAGCTTTAGTAACTACGGTGAAGAACAGGGCTTAATTGCAAAAAATATTATATCCATAACCGAGGATAAAAAAGGAAATATTTGGTTTGGCACTTTTAGTCATGGACTATATAAATTTGATGGAAAAACGTTTACACAATACAATACCGATTCTGGTTTAACAGTAAACATGGTATGGAGTGTTTTAGAAGATTCTAAAGGGAATATATGGATAGGTACTGAAATGGGTGGCTTGAGTCGATTTGATGGTGAGGAATTTATAAATTATAGTTATGAGCAAGGTTTTTCTAGCTATGCTATTTGGGATATATTAGAAGATAAAGAAGGAAACATATGGATAGCAACTAATAGAGGTGGAGTAAGTAAATATAAAGATGGAGAATTTACTTTTTATGGGCTAAATGAAGGTTTGCCAAGTGATATTGTCTGGACTATTTTAGAAGATGATAAAGGAAATATTTGGTTTGGGACACATAAAGGATTATGCATGTATGATGGAGAAACTATAAAAAGCTTTTCAGAAAAGGATGGTTTATCTAATAATATAGTGTGGTCTTTATTACAAGATCAAAATGAGAATATATGGATGGGGACAAGCAAAGGGCTGAATTGTTTGGTGTTAGAAGAAGAATTGATTTCAAAAATTGATAAAAGTGTAAAAACGAGTTCTATTGATGGGTATATAACAAGTTTTCAAAAAAATGATGGACTAAAATCTACCATATTTTATGCAAACAGTAAGCTTATTGATAAAAATAAAGATATGTGGTTGGGTACATTAGGAGGTGTTATAAACTTTAATCTTGATAACTTTAATTTAATAGGGACACCGCCAGTAATTCAATTAAGTACAATAGAAATCAATCAACAAAACATTAATTATAACTTGTTGAACGATACTATTTATAATACTTCAACACCCTTTATAAGCAGAATGAAAAGTTATGCTTCTGGAGTTGAGAATTTTCATAATTATCCTAAAAAACTACATTTACCTTATGATTTTAATCATTTAAATTTCAAGTTTGCAGCCATAGATTGGAGCGCGCCTCATAGTATTAAATACTCATATAAAGTTGATGGTTTGGATAATGAATGGAGTATTCCAAATAGTGAAAATAAAGCTAATTATAGAAATATTCCGTCAGGATCATATACTTTTAATGTTAAAGCTATTGGTAAATCTGGACAATGGAGTGAACCATTACAATATTTATTCTCAATATCACCTCCTTGGTGGTTAAGTAACTGGGCAATTAGTAGTTATTTAGCAATAGGCATACTTCTACTAATTGGAAGTTTTAAATGGTATGGGTTTAGAATGAAAAAAAAGCAGTTAATATTAGAAAAAACTGTAACAGAAAGAACACTTACCATTAATAAACAAAAAGATGAACTTATTGATGCCTATGCCAGTTTAGAGCAAGAGCGAAACAAAATGGAGTTAAAAGCACTGTTAAATCAAATTAACCCACATTTTATTTTTAATGCTTTAAATTCAATACAACAATTTATTGTATCAAATAATGTGAAAACATCATTAGACTATTTTAATAAATTTGGAAAATTAATACGTTCGTCATTAGAACATTCCGAAATGAAATTTGTTTCTATAGAAGAAGAAATTAGTGTTATTAAGAATTATGTAGATTTAGAAAACCTTAGATTTTCTGAACCTATTGATTTGAATTTTAACACCAATGACATAGATGTTTATAATATTAAAATTCCTCCAATGTTTATTCAGCCGATTGTTGAAAATGCTATTATTCATGGGCTAAGTGAAAAAGAGAATCATAAAACAATCAATATTAACTTTAAAGAATACGAAAGCCACATATTATGTAGTATACATGATAATGGTGTAGGTAGAAAGCATAAAAAAAGTAAAAAAAATAAAAACTCAGGATTGATTATAACCAAAAAGAGATTAATGTCTGTTTGGAATAACCGTAATAATATAGATTCGAAAATTATTATTAATGATTTAAAACACCCGACAGGAACCAAGGTTGAAATTAAATTGCCAAAAGATTTTTAATGATAAAAGCAATATTAGTTGATGACGAAAAAGGAGCGCTAGAAACGCTATCTGGAATGTTGAATTTGTTTTGCAAAGATGTTCAAATTTTAGGAAAAGCGTCTTCTGCAAATGAAGCCAGAAGTTTAATTAAAGAGTTTAATCCAGATTTGGTTTTTTTAGATATTAGGATGCCTTATGAGAATGGATTTGATTTATTGGAGTCGATAGGTAATCATACGTTTCATGTTGTTTTTACAACAGCATATAATAATTATGCGCTTAAAGCAATAAAATTTAGTGCTTTAGATTATTTATTAAAACCTATAAATGTTGAAGAATTACAAAGAGCTGTATCAAAAGTGTCAAAAATTGTGGTAAACAAGGAGCAGTATAATGTTTTTAAAGCACATCAACTAAATAGTAAACACGAGCAAATTGTATTACCTCATAAAAATGGATTTCAAGTTGTTAACTATAACGAAATATTAAGGTTTGAAGGCGACCGTAACTATACGAATGTTTATTTTTTGAATGGGAAACAATTTTTAGTGGCTAAAACATTAAAGGAGTACGAGGAACTATTAAAAGATCACAATTTTTTTAGGGTGCATCAATCTAATATTATAAATATAAAATGCGTTAAAGGCTATATAAAAGGAAGAGGAGGAAAAATTCAATTAATTGATAATACCGAGGTTGATTTAGCAAGAAGTAGGAAAAAGGAATTTTTAACTATTTTTAAATCACTTTGATAAAATAATTATAAACTACTTAGCAAACAGTTGGTTTATATCTTTAAAGGCTTTAAATTCTAAAGCGTTATCGCTCGGATCTTTAAAAAACATTGTGGCTTGCTCACCAGCTAAACCTTCAAACCTAATATAGGGTTCAATTATAAATACTATGTTTTTCTTTTTTAATTCCTCTGCGAAGGTGTGAAAATCATCCCAAGGTAAAACCACTCCAAAATGCGGCACAGGTACATCTTTACCATCAACTAGATTGGTGTGTAAATTGCTATTCGATTTTGGCTTATAATGAATTACTAATTGATGGTTAAAAAAATTGAAATCTACCCATTGGTCACTGCTTCGTCCTTCTTCACAACCTAAAATGTCGCGATAAAAAATTCGACATAATTGTAAATCATGAACAGGAATTGCTAAATGAAAGGGTGAAGCCATTGTTATAAATATAAAAAATAATTTATAAAAATAGTGTTTATTTTTTGCATTCAATTTTCCAAGTTGGATATACGATTTTTTCAGAAAAGTCTACCCATTCCCCTATCCATTTGTATCCTATTTTGGTTATATCATAAAAAGTTAATCTAAAAAAACCATCCATTCCGTTTGGAGCTTTCTGTTTACGATACAATACAATGTTTCCGTTTGCTTGTTTATTTCCTGTCCATGTTGATAAGGTTAACGATGGTGACTTTGATGAGTAATAATGTACATACCATTTACTGCTATCTGCAATAAATTGCCTGATACTTCCTGAGTGTCCACCATCAACTTTTAAAGTCTCATCTTGCACCCCCATACCGTTCATTATATATTTCCATCTCCAAATCATATCTATAGTGCTATTCCAAGTTCCATCTTGTTTTCTACTTGTAGATTTACAATTACATTCCCCAATTAAAGTGTCAAAATCTTTAATTTGATCTGGAGCATTAGGATTTGCTTTCCCATATGGATAGGTTTCAGAAACATCGTACTCATATTGAGCAAATGCTGTAATTGATGTTATAATAAGGACGATAGTAATGTATGCTTTTTTCATAAATGATTTAGTTTAGTTTTCTCAAATCAATAAAAAAAGACTTTACAAAAAATAAAAATGCAGAGAACTGGTATTTATTTGCAGTAAGCTTAGTTAATTAAATTATAAAATTAACCAATAAAACTTTTAACGAGCTTTAAATTGCTTTTAGAAACTGAAATTTCAATGTTATTGTTGAGAACTAGTTTTGGTGTACTAGACATATTTAATTCTTTCACTACGTCCATATTAACAATAGCTTTTCTATGTACCCTCAAGAAATTATTACTTAATTTATCATTTAAAGCTTTTAAGCTACTTCGCATGGTATAACTATTATTTTTATTTGTGTGTACTTTAACACAGTAGTCGTCAGCTTCAATCCAATAAATATCAATTACTGGAATTATTTTTCTTTTATTTCCAATCTTAATGTTCAACACTCTAGTATTATCATCATTATATTTACTAAGCTTTTTATAAAGATTGGCATTAGTTTTTTTTAATTCAGAGAGTCCTTCAACTTTAATTTGTAAAGCTTCATTGGTAAAATAAAAATGCATAATGATAGCAATGGCAATATATCCTAAAGTATATATAGGTGCTTTTTGAAATGTAAAGAAAGTTACATATTCGTCAAATAATAAAATCCAAGAAAAAGTATCATTAGAAATAGAGAATTGAATTATTGAAATTATAATTACACTTAAAAAAACTAAGCCTAAAATTACAGCGCCATATAGAAAGTAGTTGTTATTTTTTTGAGACGATTTTTGCTTGGTGTACCATATTAAAATTGATGATAAAACAACCCAAATAAACCATTTGTATGATTGCGATTTTAGTATATCAAAAAATTGAATATTTTGAGCTAAATTGAAACGTTTTATATAGAATATCTGTTGTAATGCTTCAAAAAGAATGGCTATTATAAATACAAGTGTAATAATAGCAATATGTTTTTTCTTAGATGATATTTTTGAAAAAAATCTAAACAAGATTAGTGTCTTTTTTTTCTTTCTAAGTTTGGTTTATACTCTTTTGATGATGAGCTAATCAACAGACTCAGTTTATTAAACTCTTCTTTAGTAAGTTCTCTGTATTTACCTATGGGCATATCAAGTTTAATATTCATTATTCTTATGCGCTTTAAAGTTTGTACGTCATAAGTTAAATATTCACACATACGTCGAATTTGTCTATTTAAACCTTGGGTTAGGATAATACTAAATGTATGCGAGTTTATTTTTTTGACTATACATTTTTTTGTCGTCTTTCCTAAATCTTCTAAGTAAATACCTCCAGACATTCTATTTATAAAGGTTTGCGAAATGGGTTTATCTACAGTAACTATATATTCTTTTTCATGATTGTTACTGGCACGTAAAATTTTATTTACAATATCACCATCGTCTGTTAAAAGTATCAGGCCCTCACTAGGTTTATCTAGCCTACCAATTGGGAAAATACGCTTAGGATAATTGATATAATCAATGATATTATCTTTTTCAACAGATGTGTCAGTTGTGCAAACTATACCAACAGGTTTATTAAAAGCTAAATAAATAAAAGTTTTTTTTGTGTTTTTAATTTCTTGTCCATCTACATGTACTATATCAGTAGGCGCAATTTTTGTTCCCATTTCTGGAACAACACCGTTAATAGTAACTCTGCCGGCTTCAATTAATTTATCTGCCTCTCTGCGAGAACAGTATCCAGCTTCGCTTAAGAATTTATTGATACGTTTTAAAGATTCACTCATGGCTCAAAAGTACAATAAATCTAATCGTTTATAAACTCAATGATATGATTATGAACCACATTGTTATTTAGCGAATGTCCATAACCACTTGTTTGAATAAGTTTGCTGTTTTTTAGGTTTTTATGAATAGCTTCAGAATCATTAAAAGGAATTATCTTATCTTTTTTATCATGAATAATTAAACCATCAACTTTTATGGATGTGCTATATTTAGCGGTTGAAAAAGAGTTCGATGGTGCACCAAAACGTTTAACAACTAAATCCTCAAGTGCGTTAACTACTTTAGAGTTATAGTTTAGTAAATTGATGTAGTTTTTAAAAATGTCTTTAAACTCATTTGGAGCGCCAAGTAAAATCATTTTTTTTAGACTAGCAAGCGGGTATTCTTTTTGAAAAAAGATAGAAGCCATTCCTCCAACCGAATGCCCAATAATTATTTCTGGTTGAAATTTCTTAGAGACTATATTTATAAATTCTGAATATAAAATAGCGTTAAATGTTTCGCTTCCAGAGTTTCCGTGAGCAGGAGCGTCTAAAGCAATAATATTGTAGTTGTATTTTTCTAAAACTGAAATAAGGTTTTTCCATCGAGCTGTATTACTTTCCCAACCATGAACCAACAGAATAGTTTTTTCATTTCCAACCCATTGATAAGTCATTATCTTTAAACCATTATATTCAAACTCTAATTGTTTAGAAGATTTTAAATACTTAGCTTGATCCAAAGTTATCTTGCCTTTTCTGGGTTTAGCAAAAAGAGCCATAGCTTTATTTGCTGCATATGTTTTAGAAACATGACTTGTAGTATTAATTAGCGAACCAACTATTTTTGGAATTGCCTTTTTAATTTTCTTTTTCATTAATCTTTAAGAGGTTTACGCTTAATCATACCGCCTTTAATATCTTTTACCACGCCCATAATTATGAACGCTTTTCGGTCTATTTTGTCAATTTCAGTTTTTAATCTAGGAAGCTCTAAACGTGTAACTACAGTATAAATAATATTTTTATCATAACTCTTTTCATTTTTACCAAAACCACCCTTTCCAGCATAAATAGTGCAAGCTCGTCTCAGTTTTTCTGTCATCATAACTCTAAGTTCTTCATCTTTTTCAGAAATAATAGTTACTCCTACATATTCTTCAACACCATCAACAACAAAGTCTACAGTTTTTGCAGCTGCCAAATATGTTAAAATTGCGTACAAAGCAGTTTCAATTGAAAGGATATATGCACCAAACGAAAATATAATAATGTTTATTATTAATAATACATCTCCTATAGTTAAAGAGAGTTTTCTGCTTAAAAAAATAGCTAAAACTTCGGTGCCATCAATAACACTTCTGCCTCGAATAGACATACCAATTCCTAAGCCTAAAAAAAAACCACCAAAAACAGCTATAAGGAGTTTGTCTTCTGTAATGGTTGGGTAGTTTACGTAATGTACAACTAAGGCTAAAAATGAAATGGCTACAATGCTTCTTAGTGCAAACTTTAAGCTAATGGTTTTTGATGCTAAAATGATAAAAGGAATATTTACTAAAACTAGTAGAATACCTAATTTTAATGATGTAATATTTTCTAATAATAAAGAAATACCTGTTGCACCACCATCAATAAAATGGTTTGGCAATAAAAAACCTTTTAAACCAAACCCTGCCGAGAAAACACCTACTATAATAAAAAAATATTCGCTAAGTGTATGAGATAATTCTACCTGTAAGCGTCTAACTAGAGGTACAATTTCTTTTTTGCTTACAGGTTTCTGTGTGCTTTTACCCTCAAGCCTTTTACGAGCAATAG
This sequence comes from Jejuia spongiicola, assembly GCF_023502325.1. Classification (NCBI taxonomy): domain Bacteria; kingdom Pseudomonadati; phylum Bacteroidota; class Flavobacteriia; order Flavobacteriales; family Flavobacteriaceae; genus Jejuia; species Jejuia spongiicola. The sequence continues at coordinate 85,617 of NZ_JAMFLZ010000010.1, read as the reverse complement.
TTACTAAAAGCTTTGAGATAATAGGGTTCATATGGTTTTGTATGTTATAATTTACTCCAATTTAAGAAAAAGTATTTCACTTTAGCGTTATCTGGAATTTGAACAGCTTCAATGCTTAAATTCATATCAAAGCGGAGGTTTGCAGGTAGCTCTTTTTTATCAATAGAAAAAGCAGCATTAATTTCGTTTACAGAAATTACAATAGAGTTAATTAAATTATCTATTCGCGAAATTTTATAATTGCTTTCAATGTCTTTAAAAGTACTTAGGGTTGTTATATTTTTATCGGTTTTAAAACGTGAATCAAAAATTTGAACACTTTCAATTACTGAGGTTGAGTCTAAAGATTGTCTTGGGGTTAACGATAATAACTTTTTACCTCCTTTTTCAAAAATTTCAATATCATTTTTGTTTCCTGTAAACTCATCTCCACTAATGAATTTTACAATAGAGTCTTTACTAAAAATGATTTCTAGGTCTTTAACTTGAGTAGAGTCAGTTAGTAATCCAATATGTTGTTTGCTGATTTGAAATGGGTTTTGTTCCTTTTGGCAGCTTGCTAAAAATATGGTTAAGATTAAAAGGCTGAAAAATGATTTTTTCATTGATTATTTTGTTGTTATGATTCTTAAAATGTTTATTATAAACTACTTTTTTAAAACTTTAGTTAGAATACCAAAAACGCTTCTTATAAATGTGGCACTAGTAAGAACTTTTACTACTGGATTCATACGTGTGCTTTTCCGTCTTGTTGAAGATGTTCGCTTTTTAGATTCTGCTTTTTTAAGAGCCTCTTTTTCTTTGCGGGCTTTTTCTTTAGCTTCCTCAGCTTCTGCTTGTTCTATTTTTTCGTTAAGTATTTCGTAAGCACTTTCGCGGTCAATTTCTTCGTTGTACTTTTTGACCAATTTTGATTCAGAAAGTAAATTACTTAATTCACTATCGGTTAAAATATCCATTCTACTCATTGGTGCTCGCATCATTGTAGCTGCAAGTGGTGTAGGTCTCCCTTTTTCGTCTAAAGCAGATACTAAAGCTTCACCTATTCCTAAGGATGTTAATACCTCTGTTGTGTCATAATATTCAGAATCTGGATAATTTTGCGCCGTCAGTTTAATTGCTTTTCGGTCTTTTGCAGTAAAAGCTCGTAAGGCATGCTGTACTTTTAAACCTAATTGTCCTAAAACTGCTTCTGGAACATCGGTTGGATTTTGAGTTACAAAATATAAGCCAACACCTTTACTACGTATCAATTTTACAATACTTTCAATTTGATTTAGTAAAGCTTTTGATGCTTCATTGAAAATTAAATGAGCCTCATCTATAAACATAATAAGTTCTGGTCTATCGCTATCTCCTTGTTCAGGAAAAGTTGAATAAATTTCAGCCAATAAACTTAACATGAATGTTGAGAAAAGCTTTGGTCTATCTTGTATATCGGTAAGTCTTATGATATTAATATACCCTCTACCATCATTATCAACTCGTAATAAATCATCAACATCAAAGGAGGTCTCTCCAAAAAATAAATCCGCACCTTGTTGCTCTAATTCAACAACTTTACGCAAAATGGCTCCAGTTGATGCTGTTGAAATTCTACCGTAAGCTTCGGTAAATTCTTTTTTGCCTTCTTGCGTTGCGTACTGTAATATTTTTTTAAAATCTTTTAAATCAAGTAATGGTAGTTTGTTATTATCACAATATTGAAAAATAACTGCAACCACACCCGATTGTGTTTCAGATAAATCTAAAATACGCGATAATAGCACAGGCCCAAATTCACTAACTGTGGCACGCAACCTTACACCATCTTGTTCAGAAAGTGTTAAAACTTCAACAGGGAATTTTTTAGATTCAAAGGGTAATCCTATTTTTTCGTGACGTTCGTCAATTTTTGGATGACCTGGACTGGGTTGTGCTAATCCGCTTAAATCGCCTTTAATGTCCATAAGTAATACAGGAATTCCTTTATCACTTAAATTTTCAGCTAAAACTTGTAAAGACTTTGTTTTACCTGTTCCTGTTGCTCCAGCAATTAAACCATGACGGTTCATGGTTTTTAATGGGACTTTTACATAAGCATTGGTTATTGTTTCTCCATCTAATATCGCTGAACCAACAGTTATTGAATCTCCTTTAAAGGTGTTCCCATCAGTTATTGCTTGTACAAAATCGTTAGTTCTACTCATCATCAAAGTTTTGTTAAAAATAGTGTAATTTTAGTCAATTATAAAATTGAATGGTACGAATAAAACAATAAGAATTATTAACATATTAATACTTATTATTTTAATGTCATGTGAAAGAGGTAAAAATGAAATCATCTTTCATAGATCACATGAATTAAGTATGCAAAATTACAAAAAAACCAGCTCGTACAACTTTTGCTGCTGGAGGTTTAGCTAGAAACGGAAGTAATGAAATTGACGTGAAAGCTGCTAAATAGGTTATTTTATTTTTTCAATATAAATGTTGGACGTTCCTGCAGATCTTAAATTTACCGATCCGTTTGCACCAGTCCTTACTATAGAGACAGAAATGATATCGTTAGCGGTTAAATTTAGAACTTCTGTAATGTGCAAAGAACTTTCCCGATGTCCTCCATTGTTTCTTATGTAACCTGTAGATCCGTAGGCGCCTTGTTGAGTTCCATTAATTTCAATCCACATTTCAGGAGTTAATCTAGCAGTCGCTGCTGCTGCAAGTAAGGAAACATTTACTGTTATTTTGTACCTTCCATCTTGTGTTACTGTAATTGTGTTAGCGACGGTATTAGCAGTATAAAGGGACGTATTATCATTCCATTCTAAACTTCCTAGAATAGGTAAATTAATTGCGGTAGTGTTTGGGTTAACATTTGTAGTAGTATCAGTATTGCTATATTTTACAGACATACTATGCGATGTTTTAACCCAGTCTGGTGTAGCAGTGGTGCCGCAATTAAAATGAAATTCATTCAAATCTGTATTAAACACAATCAACCCATTAGCAGGATTGGTTATAGCATTAATTTGTACAGTAGTTAACCTAGGAATAAGAATGCCTTTGTCTGTAGATTCTACATCAAGAATAGATGATGCGTCTGGAGTTGTTGTGCCAATACCAACTTGGGCAGCACTATAATAATATCCGCAACATAGCAGTATTATTAAATACGCAGTTTTTTTCATTTGAGAGAGAGGTTGAGAGCAATTTACTTTTAATTAATCCATTGCGAAGTTATATAAATTCAATTGGAAATCAAAATTCAACAAACTGAAGGAGAGTTGTTCAAGAAATAATTGGTTTAATTATACTCGCCATTATAAATATCCTACAACGTCCAATTCTGAAAAGTTTATAACTGCTCCACCAGGAGTTGCACCTCCATTTGGAACTACTAGTCTTATTTCGTCAGCATAGATGTTTGGTATAGTAACTGTATTATCTCCTGTAGTAGAAGAGCTAATTGCTGGACTGGAATAAACTAGGTTACCACAGCTATATAATCTAATAACTACATTTTGTATTCTATTAGTACAGCAATCATTTCTGCCATCTAAAATTAGTTGAGATATAAAATATTGACTTGGGAGCGTAATACCAAAACCCCAATCTCCAGTGGGAGACCCACTTCTTATTGAGTGGAAAGAGCTTCCGCCAGTATTATCCACATTATCGAATAAACTAGTATATGTACCATAAGTATTATAAGAACTATATGGCGTAAAAGTAACATTGCCTACACCAATTTCATCTCTAATTAATCTTGAATAAGTATTGCTCCCACCAGAATAACTTACTCGCTGCCATACAGTGCCATCAAATACATATAAACCAGCGGGTAAATTACAACTATTAGTAGATAAGCTATAAACCATTAGTCCCTCTGTAGGAGAAGGAATAGTTGTAACGTCATTTATACTTGTTAAATTAACCCTAGGGGGCAATAAGCCACGATTTGATGATTCAATATGTAAGATGGAAGAAACTTCAGGAGTTGTGGTACCAATACCAACTTGTGCGGCACTATAATAATAACTACAACATAGTAGCATTATTAAAAAAGCTATTTTTTTCATTCTTGAGAGAGATTGAAGCTGGCAATTTACTTTAAACTAGGGAGTACGAAACTATTAAAATCAAATTGAAATTCAAAATTGAAATAAATCAAATTGGGATATGTATCTTTGCAGGCTATGAAATGAGCCTTAATTTTAAAAGTTTATACTTACTAAAACTTATTTTAAGGCAAATTACATCTGACCATATTAAAATCAAGAATTGTACAGATGAATAAAGACATTCAATTATTAGTTGATAAAGGGGAAATGTTACCCCTAATGGAGGAGTTTTATACCATTCAAGGCGAAGGGTATCATAAAGGTACTGCAGCTTATTTTATTAGAATTGGGGGCTGTGATGTAGGATGCCACTGGTGTGATGTTAAGGAAAGTTGGAATGCAGATTTACATCCGCCAACAGATACAAACAAGATTGTAGAAAACGCAAAAAAGTATAGTGATACTATTGTGATAACAGGAGGAGAACCATTAACTTGGGATATGACGCTTTTGACTAATAAATTGAAAGCTGAAGGTATGCAAACACATATTGAAACTTCTGGAGCTTATAAGTTAACTGGTACTTGGGATTGGATTTGCTTGTCACCTAAAAAGATGAAGTTGCCTACTAAAGAAGTTTATGAAAAAGCTCACGAGCTTAAAGTAATTGTTTATAATAAAGATGATTTTCGCTTTGCAGAAGAGCAGGCTACCAAAGTTAATAAAGATTGTATTTTGTACTTACAACCCGAGTGGAGCAAACGCGATAAAGTAGTACCGGAAATTGTAGACTATGTGATGGCAAATCCAAAATGGAAAGTTTCCTTGCAAACACATAAGTATTTAAATATACCATAATAAAAAAGCCTTGAAAATTTCAAGGTTTTTTTATAGACATTAAGATTTTAATAATTATTTAGTAACTGGTACAGAAACTCTAGTAGTTCCCCATCCTAAATTCATAGCATTTTTGCTAAATGCAATAGAAAATGCTTCTAACGAATCTCCAGAACTAACAGGTGCAGAAACTCTAACTACATCATTAGCTTCATTATATGCATAAGCTCCCCAAACATTAACATCTTTATTTAGAATGATTGTCCATTCTTTTTCTCCAGGAATTGTAAAAAGAGAATATTCACCAGCACTTACAGATTTGCCTCCAATTTTCATATCATTATATAAAGTAATAGTTGCAGCTTCATTAGCACCAGTTCTCCATACTTTTCCATTAGGAGCTAAACTGCTAAGAGCTCTTCCTTTAAGTTGAGGTCTACTATATATAACCTTAGCAATAGCTGGACTATTTCTAGAAGTTTTGTATATAGCTGCGTCCATAGGACTTTTATCAAGTTTGCTAAATTTTTGAGCATTTACATTAGTTGTTAAAAGCATAACAAATGCAAAAGCAATGGTTGTGATAATTGTTGATTTTTTCATAATGATTTATTAAGTTTTATTAATTGCTTAAAGGTAAATGGATATTGTCTTAAAATTTTTATAAAACTAGCTTTGGTATGTTAAAGTTTACATTTTACAAGAAAATCTTGAAGATTTGTAATTGTTTAATTTCATATATATGTAAATAAGTTAAAAATAATTATAAATTGTAACCAATAAGTTGTTTGTTGTTTTAATAATGAAACTATAATAGCATTTTTGTGTCATTAATTAGAATATAAAAGATTAAAGATAAAGATTATGTGTGGAATTGTATGTGCGTTCGATTTAAAACAAAAAGCTGAAGATTTAAGACCTCAAATATTAGAAATGTCTAAAACTATCCGTCATAGAGGACCAGATTGGAGTGGTATTTATAGCAATGATAAAGCTATCTTAGCACATGAGCGTTTAGCAATTGTAGATCCAGCTTCTGGGAAACAACCTTTGTTTAGTGAGGATAAAAAGTTAATACTTGCTGCTAATGGTGAAATTTATAACCATAGAGATTTACGTAAGCAGTTTGAAGGTAAATATAAGTTTCAAACAGAAAGCGATTGTGAAGTGATTTTAGCATTGTATAGAGAAAAAGGAGTTGATTTTATAGATGAAATGAATGGCATTTTTGGCTTTGCTATTTATGATACTGAAAAAGATGAATACTTTGTAGCAAGAGACCATATGGGAATTATTCCATTATATATTGGTTGGGATCAAAACGGAACATTTTATGTAGCTTCAGAATTAAAAGCCTTAGAAGGTGTATGTACTAAGATTGAGTTGTTTCCTCCAGGACATTATATGAGTAGTAAAGATGGTGAGTTTGTAAAATGGTATAATAGAGAGTGGGCAGAGTATGAAGCAGTTAAAGATAATGAAACAAGTATTAAAGAAATAAAAGAGGCTTTAGAAGCAGCAGTACACAGACAATTAATGAGCGATGTGCCATACGGTGTTTTGTTATCTGGAGGATTGGATTCGTCTGTTACATCTGCTATAGCAAAAAAATATGCAGAGAAAAGAATAGAATCAGATGATGAACAGGCTGCATGGTGGCCACAATTGCATTCATTTTCTGTAGGCTTGGAAGGATCGCCAGATTTGGCAGCAGCTCAAAAAGTAGCAGATCATATAGGAACAGTTCATCACGAAATAAAATTCACTATTCAAGAAGGTTTAGATGCCATAAGAGATGTAATCTATAACTTGGAAACATACGATATTACAACTATTAGAGCTTCAACGCCTATGTATTTAATGGCACGTGTTATTAAATCTATGGGGATTAAAATGGTATTGTCAGGAGAAGGTGCTGACGAATTATTTGGTGGATATTTATATTTTCATAAAGCGCCAAATGCTCAAGAGTTTCATGAAGAAACTGTTCGAAAATTAAGCAAATTACATATGTACGATTGCTTGCGTGCAAACAAAAGTCTAGCAGCTTGGGGAATTGAAGGACGTGTGCCGTTTTTAGATAAAGAATTTATGGATGTAGCTATGCGAATCAACCCTCAAGACAAAATGATTAATGGAGAGCGTATGGAAAAATGGGTAGTTCGTAAAGCGTTTGAAGACATGTTACCAGAGAGCGTTGCCTGGAGGCAAAAAGAACAATTTAGTGATGGCGTTGGCTATAGCTGGATTGATACTCTTAAAGATGTTGTTGAAGAAGCTGTAAGCGATGAGCAAATTAAAAATGCACATTTTAGATTTCCAATTCAGACACCGCAAAACAAAGAGGAGTTTTATTACCGTTCAATTTTCGAAGAGCATTTTCCTAGCGATGCGGCAGCTTTATGTGTGCCACAAGAGCCAAGTGTAGCTTGTAGTACCAAAATAGCTCTAGAATGGGATGAAGCTTTTAAAAACATGAACGACCCATCTGGTAGAGCGGTTGCAAAGGTACACGATGATGCTTATTAAAAGCATATAAGTGAATATTTGAGTTAGTCGAGACCAGCATTTTTTGTTGGTCTTTTTTTTATAAACACTATATTTATAAAGTGAATTTAAAATTAAAAATACGGCCACACCAGCTTCAGTTAAAACACCCGTTTACAACATCAAGATATACAGTTAATATTCAAAAAACAGCTATTATCTCTATATCTGATGGCACCTATGTGGGCTATGGAGAAGCAACTACTAATCCTTATTATGAAAGTACTATAGAAAAAATTGAAAAGTCTATTAGCATAGTTAAAACAATTGTTGAAAGAGGATTTGGTTTAGATCCTAGAAAACTTTGGAAGCAATTAGAACCACGCTTAAAAGATGATTATTTTACATTATGTGCAATTGATTGTGCCTATTGGGATTTATATGCGAAACAAAATAATAAACCCTTACGAAGTTTCTGGAGTAAGTTAAATGATAATACACCACTGACAAATTATACTATAGGTATTGATAGTATTTCAAAAATGAAGGCTAAAATAATTGAAATACCTTGGCCAATTTATAAAATTAAACTTGGCACTTCTGAAGACGTAAAAATTATTAAAGCATTGAGAAATGTTACAGATGCAGTTTTTAGAATTGATGCGAATTGCGCTTGGACCATAGAAGAAACTTTATATAATGCTAAAGAACTAAAGTTATTAGGCGTTGAGTTTATAGAACAGCCATTAAAAGCTAATAATTGGGAAGACATGAAAGTGCTTAAAAGTAAAAGTGTGTTACCTATTGTTGCAGACGAGAGCTGTCAAAGACTTGAAGATGTAAAACTATGCATTGAATCATTTCATGGAATCAACATTAAGCTAATGAAATGTGGAGGTATAACACCAGCTTTAGAAATGATAAAAAAAGCAAAAGAGAATAATTTGCTAATTATGGCAGGATGTATGACAGAGTCTACAATTGGTATTTCTAATCTGGTGCAATTAGCTCCCCTTTTAGATTATATTGATGCAGATGGTGCTATATTATTAAAAAAAGATATTGCAAAAGGCGTTAGTTTTGATAATGGAAGAATTATATTTTCTAATGAAAATGGATCGGGAACTTCTTTGATTTAATTTAACAAAATTAGCCGCTTTTTTTAACTAATTTTAAAAATCTTAAACTATAAAATAAAGCGTTAGAGCTTTGTTCTCTTAAAAGTAAAAATTAATCACCAAAAAAATAGTTGAAATCAATTTTAAGGCTATTTTAAGACGATTTAAGGCGCTTTCAAGTAATTAACAAATGTTGATAATTTTATTTATGAGCAGATAAAATGCTTCCTAAAGGAGTGAAAATTTCGTATATTTGTTTGTATTCAAAAGGATGCTATGTGGCATCTTTTTTTGCATAATATAATCAAGAAAAAAGATCATAAATAATATAAAATATGAGCGAACAAAAAGAAGAGTTTAACAAGCACAATTATTCAGCAGATAGTATTCAAGCTTTAGAAGGTATGGAGCATGTGCGTATGCGTCCATCAATGTATATTGGTGATGTAGGTACAAGAGGATTACATCACTTAGTATATGAAGTTGTAGATAACTCAATTGATGAAGCTTTAGCAGGGCATTGTGATAATATCACAGTAACTATAAACGAAGATAATTCTATTACTACAGAAGATGATGGCCGTGGTATTCCTGTTGGTTTGCATAAAAAGGAAGGTGTTTCAGCACTAGAAGTTGTAATGACTAAAATTGGAGCAGGAGGTAAGTTCGATAAAGATTCGTATAAAGTATCAGGTGGTTTACACGGTGTAGGTGTTAGTTGTGTTAATGCGCTTTCAGAAAGCTTAAAAGCCACTGTCTATAGAGAGGGTAAAGTTTATGAGCAAGAGTATGAGCGTGGTAAGGCTATGTACCCAGTTAAGCAAACTGGTGATACTGATAAAAGAGGAACAACAGTTACTTTTAAACCTGATTCTACAATTTTTACACAAACTTTAGAATACAGTTATGACACACTTGCAAGTAGATTACGTGAATTAGCTTATTTAAATAAAGGAATTACAGTTCATTTAGTTGATAAAAGACATAAAAAGGAAGATGGTGAATTTGAAGGTGAAACATTTCATTCTAAAGAAGGATTAAAAGAATTTATCCAATATTTAGATGCAACTCGTGAGCCTTTAATGAAAGACGTTATTGCTTTTGAAGGTGAAAAAAATGGAGTTCCTGTTGAGGTAGCTATGATTTATAACACTTCTTATGCTGAAAATTTACATTCATATGTAAACAATATTAATACTCATGAAGGAGGAACGCATTTATCAGGTTTCCGTCGTGGATTAACTCATACGCTTAAAAAGTTTGCAGATGGTTCAGGTATGTTAGACAAATTAAAGTTTGATATCGCTGGTGACGATTTCCGTGAAGGCTTAACAGCTATTATTTCGGTAAAAGTCCAAGAACCACAATTTGAAGGCCAAACTAAAACTAAATTAGGGAATAGAGAGGTTTCTGCATCTGTAAGTCAGGCAGTATCTGAAATGTTGACCGATTATTTAGAAGAACATCCAGATGACGCTAAAACCATTGTTCAAAAAGTAATTTTGGCAGCACAGGCACGTCATGCAGCACAAAAAGCACGTGAAATGGTACAGCGTAAAACAGTAATGAGTATTGGAGGGCTTCCAGGAAAATTATCTGATTGTTCTGAGCAAGATCCTGCAAAATGTGAAGTGTTTTTAGTTGAGGGAGATTCGGCAGGTGGAACCGCAAAGCAAGGTCGTGATAGAGCCTTTCAAGCTATTTTACCACTTCGTGGAAAAATATTGAATGTTGAAAAAGCAATGCAACATAAAGTGTTTGAAAACGAAGAAATCAAAAATATTTTTACAGCTTTAGGTGTAACTATAGGTACAGAAGAAGATAGTAAAGCCTTAAACCTTTCAAAATTACGTTACCACAAGGTAGTAATCATGTGTGATGCCGATATTGATGGTAGTCACATTGCAACATTAATTTTAACCTTCTTTTTTAGATATATGAAGGAGTTGATTGAAAATGGACATATATATATTGCAACACCACCATTATACTTAGTAAAGCGTGGTGCTAAAAAGCGTTATGCTTGGTCTGATAATGAGCGCGATGAAATTGTTTCTGAATTTGGAGATGGTTCAAAAATACAACGATATAAAGGTTTGGGAGAGATGAATGCAGAACAACTTTGGGATACAACTATGAATCCAGAGTTTAGAACAATGCGTTTAGTGCAAATAGATAATGGAACTGAGGCAGATAGAATTTTCTCAATGTTAATGGGAGATGAAGTGCCGCCTCGTAGAGACTTTATTGAAAAGAATGCCATTTATGCTAATATTGATGCGTAAATAGCCATAAAAGTTAATCTTAATTTAACCCTGATATTTAGTATGTCAGGGTTATTTTTTTATTAATAATACCGATTAAGTGTAAATTTTTATCGATTAAATGTTGTTTTTTGAAATATTTTATTACATTTGTTATAACCAAATTTATTAAAATGAAAAAGATAACCCTATTTATGTTGCTATGTTTGGCAACTCAATTTTCAAAAGCTCAAGAGTTAGAAAGTATTCTATTAGCTGCTAGAGAAGATGCAAACAAATTAACTAAAGCATACATTAGTCCAGCTATGACTGGTTTAATATATGGAATGAATAGTGGTTGGTATCATACAGCTAAGGTTCATAAAAAACTTGGGTTTGATATCACTATTGGCTTTAATGCATCTGTAGTCCCTGGTAAAGATGAGGTATTCAATTTCGCAAATTTAGGATTAACTAATATTACGTCTACATCCGCTACTAGCCCAACCGTGGCTGGATCTGGATCTGGAGCTATGATGCTTGTAGGAACAGAAGTTCAAGGACAAGCTGTAACCGCTTCATTTGAAATGCCTTCTGGTATTCAAGGAGATTTGCCATTAAGTGCAATTCCTACACCTGCAATTCAAGTTGGTTTAGGGTTACCTTATAAATTTGATGTAATGCTAAGATTGGTTCCAGAAGTTGGAAGTGATGATGTAAAAGGAAAATTATTTGGAGTTGGACTTAAAAAAGAAATTACAAGCATTTTTGGGCCATTAGATAAGTTGCCTTTACATGTATCTATATTGGCTGCTTATACTACAATGGATGTTAATTATGTTATAGATACAAATGTGATTCCAGGTAATAACCAGCATGCTGAGTTTAAATTGAATTCTATTACTGCACAAGCCATAGCTTCTTTAAATTTTCCTATTATCAATGTTTATGGAGGTATAGGTTATAGCGGTGGTAATTCAGATTTGAAAATGTTAGGTACTTATGATTTGCAATATACCCCTGTTGCTTCTGGACCAACAATTACAGAAACTGTTACAGATCCTATTAATTTGGATTTTAAAGCAAGTGGGTTTAAGGCAACTCTTGGTGCGAGATTGAGCCTAGGTTTCTTTAAAATATTTGGAGATTATACCATTCAAGAATACAATACACTATCTGCAGGAATTGCATTTAGTTTCAGATAATATTGTTTTAATTTTAGTTTTAGTTAGTTGAATTTAAAGTGCAGGATTTAATCTTGCACTTTTTTCATTTAAAGCATTTTAATTCATACTTTTGCTAACCAAAATTTATAGTTGTAAAACAAACAAAAGTCATGTTTTAAGTTAATAAAAAACGTGAATTTTGATTAGAATTTATTACTTATCACAAATCATTTAAAAAAAATAAACTTATGAAAGTTACAGTAGTTGGAGCAGGAGCAGTAGGTGCTAGTTGTGCAGAGTATATTGCTATTAAAAATTTCGCTTCAGAAGTTGTTTTGTTAGACATTAAAGAAGGTTATGCCGAAGGTAAAGCTATGGATTTAATGCAGTGCGCATCTTTAAACGGATTTGACACTAAAATTACAGGTATTACAAATGATTATAGCAAAACGGCAGGTAGTGATATTTGTGTAATTACTTCAGGAATTCCACGCAAGCCAGGAATGACTCGTGAGGAATTAATTGGTATTAATGCTGGTATTGTAAAATCGGTATCATCAAGTTTAATTGAGCATTCTCCAAATACCATTATAATTGTTGTGAGTAATCCAATGGATACCATGACTTATTTAGTTCATAAAACTACAAATTTAGCAAAAAACAGAATTATTGGAATGGGAGGCGCTTTAGATTCTGCCCGTTTTAAATACAGATTAGCTGAAGCTTTAGGCGCTCCAATTAGTGACATAGATGGTATGGTAATTGGCGGACATAGTGATAAAGGTATGGTGCCATTAACATCGCAAGCTGCAAGGAATAGTGTAAAAGTATCTGAGTTTTTAAGTGAAGATCGATTAAATCAAGTAAAGGAAGATACTAAGGTTGGTGGAGCTACACTTACTAAATTATTAGGTACTTCTGCTTGGTATGCACCAGGAGCAGCAGTTTCAGGGTTAGTACAAGCTATTGCTTGCGACCAAAAGAAAATGTTTCCATGTTCAACATTATTAGAAGGCGAATATGGTTTAAATGATTTATGTATTGGTGTACCAGTAATATTAGGTAGAAACGGTATCGAGAAAATAGTTGACGTTCCGTTGAGTGATGCTGAAAAAACACATATGCAAGAAAGCGCAGAAGGGGTTAAGAAAACTAACGGACTACTTGAGTTGTAAGATTCAATAATACAAAATAGATTTTTATTATAAAGACTGTAGAAATACAGTCTTTATTTTTTATATTTGGCGCATGAAAGCAAAATGGTACATAAGTACTTTAATTATTATTCTTTCCCTATTTGGTGTTGTTTGTCAGCAGCAAATTGCCGTACCAAATCAAGAAATTGTTTTACAGTTTACTAATACTTCTATAACATCAGAAGACACCCAAAAGACTATTGCTATTGTGAAAAAGCAATTGCAAGACATAGGTGTTAGTAACATAGAAGTAAATGAAACAGAAAACGGAAAACTAACAATTACCTATTATAGCGATGCCGATGTTGCGAGTATTAAGGAAATTTTTTCAAAGGAAAAAATAGGACTAGTTTCTGCTTTTATAAACCAGGACGAAGAACCTTCAAAACTTCCTTTTGATGAAAACACAATCTCTTACAACCTTGATGTCTATGAAATTCAAAATGGAAGTGATACGGAATGGGATTTAAATGGTATTTCTGTTGTCAAGCTAAAACCTGAAAGTAATAGGCTTGCCAAACCTAATACACATGCCTTTTTTAATACTTTAGAAATTAATGAAAGCATTGTAAAAGTTACTTATAAAACATATTATAATATTGCAATAGCAATAGATAAAACTTCACGCAAAATACCTGAGGTCAGAGCAGGACCATTAGTTTAGTCAATTCAAGTAAGTTAGCTTTTATTATCAACCTGTGCTGAACTTGTTTCAGTATCAAAAAGCTATAAAAATTTTAACCATAAAAATAGTCAAATCATGCAGTAAATTTTATATTTGCTCGCTTTTAAAAAATTTGACACAAAAAACACAAAATGCAAAATAAAGGATTAGTAAAATTATTTGCTTTGTTATTCGGTTTGGTAAGTATTTATCAGTTATCGTTTACATTTAAGGCAAACCAAATAGAGAGCAATGCTCAAGAAATTGCTATAAATAAAATAGCAGATACTGAAGAAGGCTACAGAGCCTTAAGAAGTATTGAAGAAGCAAATTATTTAGAGTCAATAGCTACTGATACCGTTTTTAATATAGGTATTGCAAAGTTCACTTATAACGAAGTGAAGCAAAAAGCTATGAATCTAGGTTTAGATTTAAAAGGAGGTATTAATGTTATATTACAAGTATCGGTTAAAGATATTTTAAAAGGATTAGCAAATAATACTAAAGACCCTGTTTTTAATCAAGCGCTAGATAATGCTGCTAAAATTCAAAAAAACAGTCAAAACACATATTTAGAAGATTTCTTCGTGGCATTTGATGCTATTAAAGGTGATACCAAATTAGCATCTCCAGATATATTTTATACCAAAGCATTAGATGGTGAAATTGACGGAAGCATGAGTGATGATGAGGTTAAAGGCATCATAGAAACAAAAATTGATGAATCTATTGTATCTGCTTTTGAAGTTTTACGTAAACGTATTGATGAATTTGGAGTAACTTCACCAAACATTCAGCGTTTAGGAACATCTGGTCGTATTTTAGTAGAATTACCAGGTGTTAAAGATGTTGAGCGTGCTACAGGATTATTACAAAGTACAGCACAATTAGAATTTTGGGATACTTATAAAGGCGAACAGTTTTTTCCATTTTTAGTGCAAGCTAATGATGTTTTAAAAGATATTGTTAAAGTTGATGAGGCCCCTGAAAAAGCTGAATCTCAAGATGAAGAAAATGCTGAAGATTCACAAATTGATGCACTTTTAGGTGAAGCAGAGACCGATTCAACTACAGTTGCAACAGTAAATCCGTTATTCGATTTAATTAAAGGTCAAGGTTACCAAGGCGGTCCAGTAATAGCACGTTTTGAATTAAAAGATAAAGAAACTGTTTTTAACTATTTAAGTTTACCACAAGTTAGAGCTTTATTGCCTGCGGAACAGCGTTATGCGAAATTTGCTTTTGGTAAACCAGATAAAGATAGTGAACTTATAGATTTATACGCTTTAGTAGGAAATAGGGATAATATTCCTCAATTGAGTGGAGCGGTAGTTACAGATGCACGTAACCAATTTGGACCAACAGGAAAATCTGAAGTATCTATGCAGATGAATGCTAAAGGTGCTAAGGTATGGGAAGAAATGACTGGAGAGGCCTTTAATCAAGGTAGTAATATAGCAATTGTATTAGATGATATTGTGTATTCTGCTCCAGGAGTTACAACAGGTCCAATTGCAGGAGGAAGCTCTTCAATCTCAGGAGATTTTACATTAAACGAAGCTATAGATTTAGCGAATGTTTTAAGAGCTGGTAAATTACCAGCATCAGCAGATATTATTCAAAGTGAAGTGGTAGGGCCTTCATTAGGTCAAGAAGCTATCGATAGTGGTACGATGTCGTTTATGATAGCTTTGGCTTTAGTATTAATATGGATGATTTTCTATTACGGAAAAGCTGGTGGATTTGCGGACTTAGCCATGATATTAAATATCTTGTTAATCTTTGGTATATTATCAGGTTTAGGAGCTGTATTAACATTGCCAGGTATAGCCGGTATTGTTTTAACTATAGGTATGTCGGTCGATGCTAACGTACTTATTTTCGAGCGTATTCGAGAAGAATTAGTTAAAGGGAAAGGTCAAAAAGAAGCTATTCAAGACGGATTTAGTAATGCACTATCATCTATTTTAGATGCTAATATTACTACAGGCTTAACAGCATTAATATTATTCATTTTTGGAACAGGACCTATTAAAGGTTTTGCTACAACTTTATTAATAGGTATTGGTACGTCATTATTTACAGCAATCTTCATAACAAGATTATTGGTAGATTGGTATGTAAACAAAGGAGGTAAGTTAGATTTCTCTACGGCACTTACTAAAAAATTATTTAGAAATATAAGTATCGAATTTTTAAAGAAACGTAAAGTGGCTTATACTATTTCTGGAGTTTTTATTTTATTAAGCTTAGGGTCATTATTTACAAATAGTTTAGATCAAGGAGTCGATTTTGTTGGAGGTAGAACTTACCAAGTCCGTTTTGCTCAAGATGTTAGTGCTTCAGAAATTACATCGACATTATCAGATGTTTTTGGTAGTGCAGATGCTAAAACTTTTGGAGATGCTAATCAATTGAAAATCACAACAAAATATAAAGTAAATGAAACAGGTGCTGAAGTTGATGAAGAATTAAGAAAATCATTATACACTGCATTAGTGCCACATTTAGACGGAGTCTCTTATGAAGATTTTATTAGCGACGCCGATACAAAAACTGTAGGTTTAATGAAGTACTACAAAGTAAGTCCTACCATTGCCGATGATATTAAGCAAGCATCATTCTGGGCTATTTTAGGGTCATTAATTGTAGTATTCCTTTATATTTTAATGCGTTTTAAAAGATGGCAATACTCGCTTGGTGCAGTAGCAGCGGTTTTCCATGATGTATTAATTGTATTAGGTGTATTCTCATTAACGTATAAGTTTATGCCATTCAGTATGGAAATAGATCAAGCATTTATAGCCGCAATACTAACCGTTATTGGTTATTCGTTAAATGATACGGTGGTAGTATTCGATAGAATTCGTGAGTTCTTTAATGAACATACTTCTTGGGAATTTAATAAAGTTGTTAATGTTTCATTAAGTAGTACACTAAGTAGAACACTAAATACATCATTAACAACGTTAGTAGTATTATTAGCTATCTTCATTTTTGGTGGAGATTCAATTAGAGGCTTTATGTTTGCCTTAATTGTAGGTGTAATAGTAGGTACGTATTCGTCTCTATTTATTGCAACACCAATAATGTATGATACAGTAAATAAATTGGAAGGAAAAAAGAAGAAAGACTAACTCAAATTTTTTTCTTTAATTGGAAAGCCTATCATGTATTTGATAGGCTTTTTTATTGAAAACATGTTATTTATAATAAGTAACTTATTTGTTTCTTAACTGAAAAAGAATATCCATAATCTCAATATCTGGAGCTTCAATAATTTCGTAAGCTTCAGGAATACTTTTTGCTAAATCAGACTCTCGATATGCATTAAGTGATTCTTGAGAATCCCAAATGTATATTCCACCATATTGATCAGGCTGACCAGTTTTTACATAGTATTTTTGTAAAAGCCCTGGGATCGCTTCGAACTGAGGTTGTCGTTCCTTTGCCCTAATTAAAAGTTCTTTTTCTGGAAGAGAGGATTTTAATTTAATAATCTGTAAAATCATATGGTTTGGTTTTAATGTTCTATATCAGCTTCAAAACGAATTTGGAAATTTTTTCTAATAAAGTCAAGCTTTACCAAAATACTGAACATTTGTATTTTTTATATGTCTTCTACAAAAAAGATAGCATTGTTATTCAAATCGTAAAATCCAAATTCATTTGTACCCCAATCGGTTTTAAGTCGTAATTTATTTTTGTTTACTGTACCGCGTTTTACAAATTCATCAAAAAGAGGCTGAATGTTTTTTACAAATATTTTAATAACAGATCCACCAAGTAATGGGTCATCATCAGTGTTAGCATGCCATTGTAAATGAATATAAAGCTTATCCCGTTTTAAAACTGCATACATACTATCCTTATGTACTAAAGTAAAACCAACGTTATCAATATACCAAGTTACATCTCTATCAATATGAGATGATGGTAATACGGGTGAGATATTTAATAAGTCTGTATTCATTTAGTGTAACCTATGCTATCACCTACTGAAAGTTTCCAAGTATCAACTAAACCTGCATTAACCTCTAAAACATATTTTGCAGGTGAATTTGACGGTAATGAATTTTCATCAAAAGGTTTTGCGTTTTTTTGAAAACTAACAATAGTTTTGCTATCATTAATAAAAATTAAATCTAACGGAATTTTTGTGTTCTTCATATAAAAAGAACGTTCGCTAACATCATCAAAAACAAACAACATGCCTTGGTTGTTTTTCATAGAATTTCTATACATCAAACCTGTTTGGGTTTCATATTCAGTATCAGCAATTTCTATATCTATAACTACTTTTGTTGAATCTGTAGTTGTTTTATAAAGCGTTAGCTCACCTTCTTTAGTAAAAGGAACTTCAGTTTGTTTTATAACTTTTTTATCTTCTTTACAAGATAATATACTTGCCGAAATTAATAATATAAGAAGTAATTTAGAATACTTAAAAAGCATTTTATTTAGTATTAGTTTTTGGTTTGTAAATAAACATAAAATATAAACCTATAAGTATAAACGGAATACTTAACCATTGTCCGGTATTTAACACCCATTCTGCTCGTTCCTTATTTTGAGGTTCTTTTACAAACTCTACAAAAAAGCGAACAGTCCAAAGTAAAATTAAAAACAAACCAAATAAAAACCCAGTCTGGTCTCTTTTTGGTGTTTTTAAATAGAAATACCATAAAATTAAAAATACAAAAATATAACAAAACGATTCGTATAATTGAGCTGGGTGCCTGTACGGTACTTCATTTAACAATTCAGCAAACTGTGGGTTATCTGTAACTGCATTATATGCTTTTTGTACATCTTTAATACCGGTTAATTGTGTTATGTCTCTTCTTTGATTTGGACCGCCATAATAATCTTGAATAAAGCGTACACCTAATGAAAAATCTTTAGATTCGACTACTCTTCCAATAATTTCAGAATTTATAAAGTTTCCAATCCTAATAAAAACGGCACCAGAAGCAACAGAAATAACTACACGATCTAAAATCCAAAGTAATGATTTGTAGTTGTATTTTTTTCGATATAAGTACATCCCTATAATAATACCAATAGCAGCACCATGGCTTGCTAATCCCTGAAAACCTGTAAATTCAAAGCCGCCTTTAAATTTAAAAGGGAGAAAAATACTGAAAAAGTCTTGAGTTATTAATTCAGATTGATAAAATAAAACATGCCCCAAACGTGCCCCAAGCATGGTGGCGAAAACGGTATAAATAAATAAGGGGTCTAAATAGGATAGTGATACTTTTTCTTTAGTAAAAATACGTTTCATAATGTACCAACCAGTTACAAAAGCAACAACCCACATTAAGCTGTAAAAATGAAGCTTAAAATTACCAACTATATCAATTCCTGTTATAGGGTTCCAATCAAATTTTAAAAGATGCATATGCTTATGTTTTAAAGCGTAAATATAAGGTTTGCTATACGTTTTGAGTGATTATTTAACAATTTCTAAAATTTCAACTTCAAATATAATATTAGATTTGGGCGGAATACCTCGGTTTCCTGCTTCGCCATAAGCCAAATGATAAGGAATAAATAAAGTCGCTTGATCTCCAACATTGAGTTGTTGTAAACCTTCTTTAAAACCAGAAATCATTCTTGCATTCGGACTTAAATTAGCTGTTAGTGGTTGGTATTGATCTGCTAATTTGCGTTTTTCGTTTACAGCATCTAGCGCTTCAGCAATTTTTAAACTACTTGTTTCTAGTAATTTACCGTTTTCAAAATAAACAGCGTAATCTGTTAAAACTTTATGAGTTTCTTTTAATTTTTCCCCATTGCCTTTCTTTGTTATAGTATATTGTAAGCCTGATGGTAATGTAATTGCTTTTTCTTGTTGCTTATTAAATTTTTCTTTTGATGCTTTTATAATAGCTTCGGCTTTAGCTTTTTTCTCTTTTTCTAAACGATCGACCTCTGCAAAATGGTTAATAAAAATTTTAGGCGCATCAAATTTTTTAGCTTCTTTTCCTTTTCTAATAATATTTAATTCATCTATTACAACAGCTTCTATAGGCTTATTTCTAGAATCAACTTTAACTTTTGATATTGTATCAAGAATATCTGCACCTAAAACTAATTCGCCAAAAACACTATGTCTATTATCTAAATGTGGTTTCGGAACTTCGGTTATAAAAAACTGACTTCCGTTTGAGTTTGGGCCAGGGTTTGCCATTGATAAAATACCTAGCGTATCATGCTTTAAATCGGGATGAAATTCGTCATTAAATTTATAACCTGGACTCCCAGCTCCAGTGCCTAATGGGTCTCCACCTTGAATCATGAATTTATCCATAACACGATGAAAAATAAGACCATTGTAAAATTTCTTTTCTCTATATAAACTATCTACCATGGTATTAGTACCTTCTGCCAACGATACAAAGTTTGCTACTGTAATTGGAGCTTTTTTATAATTTAATTTGGCTACCATAACACCTTTTGTGGTTACAAATTCAGCATACATTCCGTCTTCAAGATTTGGGTATTGTGCCTTGCAAGATGTTAAGCTTATTAAAAAAGCTAAACTTAAAATTTTTATAATTCGCATAATTAATTTAATTGGATTGATTTTGGGTAATAGAATTTATAGTTACTTCGCAGATTAGAGGTGTATTTGAACCTATTTTATTCTGGTCGCCATAATAGCCATAAGCTTTTAGAGAAGGAAATAGAAAAGTAACTGTCTCTCCTGTTTTCATAAGTTTTAACCCTTCTCGCAAACCTGTGAATAATTCTTCTTGATCCATGGCATAGGTTTGTGTTTTAATATCTTCTTTTGAATAGATTAAAGCACCATCTAGGTTTTTTATGTTGTAGTTGTAGTTTATAATATCTCCAAAAATTGGGGTTTTTAAAGTGTCGATATCTGCTCTAGTATTATAAAAATACCAAAAGCCACTATCTGAAGCGATATAATCGTTCTCCTTTTTTTGAGCCATAAGTTTTTGAATACTTGCCTGCTCTTTAGCATTCAATTTTTTATTACGTTCAACAGAAGCATCAATAAAAGAACCTGTTTTTACAGAAATAGGTTTTCTGGCTTCAGGAGTTTTACAGCTAAATAATAAAAGAAGTGCAAATACTATGGTTAATTGTTTAGTCATCATTCAGGGCTTTATTATAACTAGGCAATATACTAATAAATTTTTCGACTGCGTCTTTCAAAGACAACTCACTTCTTCCACCAGCAGCATTGGTGTGCCCTCCACCATTAAAATGAGCACGAGAAAACTCGTTTACAGAAAAGTTACCTTTTGATCGTAACGAAATTTTTATAATACCTTCTTGCTTGTCTTCAATAAAAATAGCAGCTAAAATAATATTTTCTAATGATAAGCCATAATTTACAACACCTTCGGTATCCCCTTTTTTATAATTGAAAGTATTAAGTTCCTCTTGTGAAAGTGTTATATAAGATGCTCTTGATTCTGGTATTACTTTTAAATTACTTAAGGCACGGCCTAATAACTGTAACCTTTCATAACTATTTGTATCATAAACATTATTATGAATTTGAGTATTATCTGCACCTTTTTCAATAAGTTTAGCTATAATTTGATGTGTTTTACTTGTAGTTGAAGGAAACCTGAAAGAGCCAGTATCTGTCATAATACCAACATATAAACATGTTGCAATATTAGAATCGATAATATCTGCATCTCCTAACATATCTATAAAATGATAAATCATTTCTGCAGTAGAACTCATATTCACATCCGAGAACATATAAGTTGCATAATCATCTGGTGTTTGATGATGGTCTATCATTATTTTAATAGCAGAACTTTCCGCTAAAACGGTTTCCATATTCCCAGTTCTATGGAAAGCATTAAAATCTAAAGTGAAAATAATATCAGCAGTTTCAATTAAATTTTCACATGTTTCAGTTTGAGAATCGTGTTTTAAAATAGTTTCATTACCAGGTATCCATTTTAAAAAAGTTGGATAATCATTAGGTACCATAACTGTAACATTATGGTTGTGTTTTAATAAATAATGATATAATCCTAAAGTAGATCCAATTGCATCTCCATCAGGGTTTTTATGCGGCACTATTACTATCTTTTTTTGTGTAGCTAATAATTGTTTTATATTCTTGATGTCTTCTTTCGTCATAGGTAGCGAATATACAATTTTTTTAAAACTGGATTGCCTTGTTTTTATCTAGAAATACATTACTTTTGCTGCCAATAAAAAATAATCAAATGGCAACAAATAGAACATTTACTATGCTTAAGCCAGATGCTGTTGAAAAAGGACACATTGGCGCAATATTAGAAAAAATTTCAGCTTCAGGGTTTAGAATTGTAGCGATGAAATTAACACAAATGACAAAAGCTGACGCTCAAGCATTTTATGCAATACATAACGAACGCCCATTTTTTGGTGAGTTAGTAGAATACATGACCCGTGGACCAATTGTAGCGGCTATTTTAGAAAAGGATAATGCAGTTGAAGATTTTAGAACATTAATAGGGGCTACAAATCCTGCTGATGCAGCTGAAGGAACTATACGTAAACTTTATGCGGCTTCTATTGGGGAAAACGCAGTACACGGAAGTGATAGCGATGATAACGCTGCTATTGAAGGTGCTTTCCATTTTTCAGGTAGAGAGATGTTTTAATTAGCATTTAAAAAAATATATTAAAAAATCCCGCAACATTGTTGCGGGATTTTTGTTTTAAAAAAGTCTTTTATATTTTACTAAACTACTTTAACGTTTACGGCATTTAATCCTTTTCTGCCTTCCTGTAAATCAAATTCAACTAAGTCGCCTTCGTTAATTTCATCGATTAATCCAGAAATATGGACAAAATGTTCTTTGTTTGAACCTTCTTCAGTTATAAATCCGAATCCTTTAGAATCGTTGAAGAATTTTACTGTTCCTTTACTCATTGTTTTAAATATTAAATTAATTATTAATAAGTAAGCAAACTTGATGCCACAAAAAAAAGCCTATCAAATAAATGATAGGCTCTTAGTTGTAATTGTTAAAGTATATATATTAGATTACTTTTACGTTTACGGCGTTTAATCCTTTTCTACCTTCTTGTAGATCGAATTCAACATTGTCGCCTTCACGAATTTCATCGATAAGTCCTGAAATGTGTACGAAATGTTCTTTGTTGTTGTCTTCTTCAACGATAAATCCAAAACCTTTAGAGTCATTGAAAAATTTTACGGTACCTTTACTCATTGTATTTGTATTAAAATAATTAAGCTTCAAAGGTAATACAAAAAACAATACATAAGTAGTTTTAATAAAAAAAAATCGATTAGTTTAAAAATTCTAATTAACGTAGTATCAGTTTTTTAATGATTTCTTTTCCTAATTCTTCATTAAGCATATTGATTATTTTTTGTTTTCCATAGCTTAACTCTTCTCTAAGCACACTAGAACTTAGTTGTACATAAAGCGTATCTCGCTCTAAATTTACTGCCGTGGTGTAGTTATTTACACCATTACCCATAAGTTTTGCCCAGGCATCGGCAACATTAACTTTGTTTAAACCTTTTTCTAATTTATTGATTTCTACAAATTCTTTTAATGCATCACTTATACTTATATGTTCGTTGTTACGTTTTGGCATTATTTTAAATCATTAATATATTCTTCATATCCACTTTTTTCTAATATTTCTTTAACTGGTAATTCATATAAGTCTTTCCATGAATCATCACCATGTTTGCTTGCGTAAAATTCCACTATTCTAAAACCTAACCAATAAAATAATGTTTTAGGAGATTCCATTTCTGACCCCAATTTTCTTAAAGGATCTTCATCACCATTATAGTAAAAATAAGAAGAACATTTTTGATAAATTTCTTTTTCATGTAATAAATACCATTGCCACTCTTCTTCAGTCATTTGCTCTACAGATTGTGGTTTGGATATTTTACCATCAAAATATTTGTAGGTATAAAAACATGCAAAACCTTCATCAATAGTTAGTCTTAAGGGCGTGTCTTTATTTGGGTCTTCATTCCTAGTTGGCTCGTAGATAAAGTGATTGAATTCATGTGGAATTCCTTCTTGAACCATATTAATAACGTCAAAATTATTATCTAATAAGTCTAGAATGAATGCATCATTTTCCATGCCTCCAAAACCAATTCCTTCAATTGGAGCAAGTATGATACTCAATTTAACATTTTTAGGAGAACGTCCAGTTAAATTTTTTAACCCACTAAGATTTGCTTTAAGTACTGAATCAAATTTGATATTTAGTAACTTATTTACTCTAGATTCAATAGAATCCTTTTTAGTGTGATAGATTTTTTTATTCCAGCCTATCATTCCTTCATTAGTAGTAAACATTTCTTTATCAAATAAAACACCGTATAAATCATTCCAAATTTTTGGTTGTCTTTTAAAGACTTTTTCGATTATTAAAGTACTGTCAAATGTATTGTTTTTATGAGCTAAAATTTGATGCTTAAACAAGTTGTAAACAGTAATATCATCAATTTTAATACTATCTGGCACTTTTTCCAGTTTGCTAAAAAGTGATAACTCAGTTTTTATAACCTTGCTTTTTTTATTGCAACTGAAGAATAAAAGAAAGGATATAATTAATGATATGAATATTATCTTTTTCATACAGTACTATAACTTAAATATTTCATAAGATTGATGTACTTGTTTAACAGCTTTCTCGGTACGATCAGCATGTGTGTCACTTATAAACAGTTGACCAAAATTTTCATCATCTACTAATTTAATAATTTGCGCTACACGATGCTCATCTAACTTGTCAAAAATATCATCTAATAATAAAATAGGATTCACACCGCTTTGAGCTTTTATAAAATCAAATTGTGCCAACTTTAGTGCAATTAAAAACGATTTTTGCTGACCTTGACTTCCAAATTTTTTAATAGGATGACTTTCAATATTAAACAATAAATCATCTTTATGTATGCCAACACTTGTGTATTGTAGGGCTTTGTCTTTATTTAATGCAAGTTGTAAAAGTGCTGTTAAATTATCCTCAAACAAATCACTATCGTAAATTAAATCTACTGATTCATTACCGTTGCTAATAGCTTCATAACGCGCTTTAAAAATGGGAATAAATGTTTTTAAAAAAGCATCGCGCTTTTCAAAAATTTTAGTTCCGTAATCGGTTAATTGATTGTTATAAATATCTAAAGTATCTCCATTAAAAGTATGATTCAATGCAAAATACTTTAATAGGGCATTACGTTGTGCTAATACTTTGTTGTACTTAATTAAATCAATTAAGTAACTTTTATCGCTTTGCGAAATCACGCTATCTATAAACTTTCGTCTGGTGCTACTACCTTCTATAATAAGGTCCCTATCTGCGGGCGATATTATAACTAAAGGTAAAAAACCAATATGTTCACTAAATTTTTCGTACGCCTTTCCGTTGCGTTTTATTATTTTTTTTTGACCACGTTTTAAACTTACTACTACTTTTTCGTTCTTATCATCTTTTTCATATTCGCCATTAATCACAAAAAAAGCTTCATCATGTTTAATATTTTGAGTAGCAACAGGATTAAAATAACTTTTTCCAAAGGATAAATGATAAATAGCATCTAAAACATTAGTCTTTCCTATGCCATTATTACCAACTATACAGTTTATTTTATTGTTGAAAGTGAACTGTTTGCTTTCAAAATTTTTATAATTAAGTAAAGAAAGTGATTTTAAAACCATAGAAAATGCTACATATAAAGTGTTAAGAAGCGGTAATGCTTTAAAAGGATGTGCAAATTATTGAAAAATATCAAATAAATACCCTTTTAGTTATGAAGAAAAATTATATTTTTGCGGCGCATTAATACAGAACGAATAAATGGCGACTTACAAGAAAAAATATAAAGCGAAGACTAAAGCAGAGAAAGAGCATAATATTGAAGAAGGCTCAACAACTGCTGAAGTTTTTAATACACTTGATGAAACGGCATCAAAAACTGAAGCATTTGTAGAGAAGAATCAAAAATACATTTTCATAATTATTGGACTTGTTGCTTTAGTAGTTTTAGGATCTTTAGGTTATAAAGAATATATAGCAAAGCCAAAGCAAGAGGCAGCTATGAACGACATGTTTCAAGCTCAAAAATATTTTGACCAAGCTGTAAATGGAGTGGCAAAAGATTCTTTATTCAATTTAGCATTAAATGGAGGTGAAGGAAAATTTGGAATGTTAGATATTATTTCTGAATATAGTGGTACACCTTCGGCTAATTTAGCGAGTTACTATGCAGGAACGGCTTATTTAAAACTTAAAGATTATAAAAATGCAGTCGAGCATTTAAGTAACTTTAAAAGTGACGATGAAATTTTAGCTGCTTTAGCAAAAGGGAATATAGGGGATGCATTTGTTCAGTTAGATCAAAAAGAAGATGCATTAAGTTATTACGAGCAAGCTGCTGAAATGCGTAATAATGAGTACACAACACCAATGTATTTACATAAAGCTGGAGCTATAGCTTTAGATTTAGGAAAAGCAGATAAAGCTTTAACTTATTTTAAAAGAATTAAGGACGACTATCCTACATCTACTGAGGCAGCAAATGTTGATGTGTTTATAGGAAAAGCGCAAGTGTTGGCAAATAAATAGTACCAATTCAATTATAAAATGGCAACGGTAAATAAAAATTTATCCGATTACGATAAAACAACAATCCCAGACGCGAGTAAATTTCGGTTTGGGATTGTTGTTTCAGAGTGGAACGATACCATTACAGAAGGCTTATATAAAGGAGCTTACGATACTTTAATTGAAAATGGTGTATTGCCAAATAATATTTTACGTTGGGATGTTCCTGGTAGCTATGAGCTAATTTACGGTTCTAAAAAAATGCAAGAACAAATGGTAAATGCAGTTATTGCTATTGGTAGTGTTATTCAAGGAGAAACAAAACATTTCGACTTTGTTTGCGAAGCCGTATCTCAAGGGATAAAAGACCTAAATGTAACGCGAGAAACACCAGTAATTTTTTGTGTGCTTACAGACAATAATATGCAACAAGCTATAGAGCGTTCTGGCGGAAAGCATGGTAATAAAGGCACTGAAGCTGCCATTGCTGCTATAAAAATGGCAGAACTGCGAGAAAATAGTTAATAGAGATCAGTAACAATCTTCAATAAATAGTTTTTTACTTTTTACTCCCAATTTTAGGTGTATTGTTAACAATTTTTGGCATTTCAACTTATATTATCTGCCCATTTTTGAGTATTTTTGATGTGTAAGCATTATACTTTGTTTAAGCAACGAAAACATAAAACGTTTAATTATAAATCTAGATTTTCTAAAGGAAATGAAGAAAACTCAAATGATGGCGAACAGACCAGAAAAGAGTTTGTTTCTAGGTGGAATGATAAACGAGATAGTAGCCGTAAAGTAGGTTTTGGTATGTCAATACGTACACTTATCCTAGTTTTGGTACTATTATTGATTTGTATGTATATACTAGAAAAAAAATACATATAAACCTTTAAAGCTAATAATTATGGGACTTTTAAAATTGCGTAAAAACAAGAAATTTAGTTATACACCTCGTTATTATAAAGGAGAAGGAAACCCCTATGAAATAACTCATAAATTTGATGAGCACAGAACAACTGTAGGAAGTAATTCTGGTTTAAAAACTAAGTTTAATAATGCTTTAGAAGATTATAAAAACCCAGATAAAAAAGCAAACAGGCGTATTTTAATTATTGTTGGTATTCTTATTTTAGTATTTCTTTTTATAATCGATTTCGATTTATCTATTTTCTTTTCAAAATAATACATGGCAGACATCATTCAACTTTTACCAGACCATGTTGCTAACCAAATAGCTGCTGGAGAAGTTGTACAACGACCAGCTTCAGTGGTTAAAGAGCTATTAGAAAATGCTATTGATGCTGGAGCTACAACAATTAAACTTATTGTAAAAGACGCGGGTAAAACCCTTATTCAGGTTATTGATGATGGCAAAGGAATGAGTACTACCGATGCACGATTGAGTTTTGAACGACACGCCACATCTAAAATTAGAACTGCTGACGATTTATTTCAACTACATACTAAAGGGTTTCGTGGAGAAGCTTTGGCAAGTATAGCTGCCATTGCCCATGTGGAATTGAAAACGAAGCAAGATCAAGACGATATAGGAAATATTATTATTATTGAAGGAAGTAATATTGTATCTCAAGATGTAGTAGTTGTACCTAAAGGAACGTCAATTGCTGTGAAGAATTTGTTTTTTAATATTCCAGCTCGACGCAATTTTTTAAAATCAAATACAGTTGAATTACGCCATATTATTGATGAGTTTCATCGTGTCGCATTAGCACATTCAAATATTAGCTTTGCGATGTATAACAACGGAAGCGAAACATTTAACTTACTTGTTAGTAATTACAGACAGCGCATTGTAAATATTTTTGGAAATAAAACCAACGAAAAATTAGTACCTGTAGAAGAAGACACAGAAGTACTCAAAATTTCAGGATTTGTTGGTAAACCAGAATATGCTAAAAAAACCAGAGGAGAACAGTATTTTTTTGTGAATAATCGATTTATAAAAAGTGCATATTTAAATCATGCTATCGCATCTGCGTTTGATGGCTTGCTTAAAAGTGGAACGCACCCTAGTTATTTTTTAAACTTAACAGTCGATCCGCAAACTATTGATATTAATATTCATCCCACAAAAACTGAGATAAAGTTTGATGACGAGCACACTTTGTATGCTTTATTAAGGTCTGCTGTAAAACACAGCTTAGGACAGTTTAACATTGCGCCTGTATTAGATTTTAATAGAGATTCAAATCTTGATACACCCTATAATTATAATAAAGCAAATACAAATACACCAACTATAGAGGTAGATAAAAGCTTTAATCCGTTTCAAGAAGAAACCCAATCTAAAGTTAAAGCTGCAACATACAAAAAAGAATCTGCTGCAAGTTGGGAAAATTTATATGTAGGATTAGAATCTAAAGGCACAAAAACACAGCAAGATTTTAGTGAGGTACATTTTGAAAGTGAAGAATCTACAGGCTCAATATTTGATGATGATAAATATGTAGATAAAATTCAAACTACTTATCAGCTTCATAATAAATATATTGTGAGTACAATTAAATCGGGCATGTTAGTCATCGATCAACATCGGGCACATCAACGCATTTTATATGAAGACTTTCTAAAAAACATGACAATTAAAGAAGCTGTGAGTCAACAATTACTATTCCCACTCCAACTTCATTTTTCTATACAAGACATAGAAATAATAAATCAATTAAAAGAAGATTTAGAACATACAGGTTTTATATTTTCTAGCGTTAATAAGGAATCAGTTGAAATTATTGGTGTACCTGTAAGTGTACCAGAAAGCGAAGTGTCTATTATTTTAGAACAGCTTATTAGTGATGTAGAAAACGAAGTGCCAGATGCGCATTTTAGTGCCACTGATTTATTAGCAAAATCTATGGCAAAAAGTTTAGCTATTAAAACGGGGCAATCCTTACAAAAAGATGAACAAGAGCACTTGGTAAATAGTTTATTTGCTTGTAAAGAACCTAATACATCGCCTACTAATAGAGCAACATTTATAACTATGAGTGTTGATGAATTAGATAAAAAATTTATATAATATGATGAGAATTTCAGATACCGTTAAACATTTATTAATCATCAATGTGGTTATGTTTATTGGTACATTAACTATAGGAGAAGGGCAACTATTTTATGATTGGTTTTCTATGTATTTTCCAAAGAATGAAGCATTTCAACCTTGGCAAATTATTACACATATGTTTATGCACGGTAGCCCAACGCATATTTTGTTTAATATGTTTGCATTGTGGATGTTTGGTACACCTGTAGAGCAAGTTTTGGGTTCAAGACGATTTTTATTTATTTATATTTCTGCTGGATTAGGAGCTGTTTTGTTGCAAACAGTTTTTTCTTATTATGAATTTCAATCAGGATTAAATTTAATAACTGAGGCTGGTTTACCCCAGCCGGAGATTATGAATGCTTTGAATTCTAATATGAATTTATTGCGCACCACTTTGGTTGATGTAATTCCTGTTGAACAATTAAAAACGTTTCAAGAAGCTTATTATACACCAATGGTTGGTGCATCAGGCTGTATTATGGGGGTTTTAGCTGCTTTTGGTATGATGAACCCTAATGCAGAATTAATGATGATTTTTTTACCAATTCCCATAAAAGCTAAATACTTTATTCCAGGTATTATTTTAATCGATTTGATTTCTGGTATAAGTGGACAATCAATTTTTGGCTATGGAAATGTCGCACACTTCGCTCACGTAGGTGGTGCATTAACAGGTTTTATAATTATGTGGTATTGGAAAAAAAATCAGTTTAATAGAAATCGTTGGAATTAAATGACGTCGCTCTCTCAAGACATAAAAGACAAATTATCTAATCTTAATGTATTAGAAAAAATTATAGCTATTAATGTTGTTGTTTTTTTAGTTGGATTGGTTTTAAAAACAGGTTTTTCTTGGTTTGAATTACCTAGTAATTTTTCTGATTTCATAGTAAAACCTTGGTCGATTATTACCTACGCTTTTTTACATGGCGATCTTTGGCATATCTTATTTAATATGCTTTGGCTCTATTTTATAGGGCGCATGTTTTTAAATTTGTTTAGTTCAAAAATGGCACTTAACATTTATTTTCTTGGTGCTATTTCTGGTGGGCTTTTATACATGATTTGTTACACACTGTTTCCAAATATATTTGGTGTTAATTCAAGGTTGGTTGGTGCTTCGGCTGCTGTTAGAGCTCTGTTGATATTTATTTGCGCATATATGCCAAATCAAGAAGTTCGTTTTTTTACGTTTAATTTAAAACTTTGGTATATAGGTGTAGCTATTATTATTTTAGATGTTTTGGGGTTGTTTGGCTCTAATTCAGGTGGTTATTTAGCACATCTAGGAGGTGCTTTATTAGGATATGTCTACGCAAAACAACTCGTAAAAGGACAAGATATTGGTAAAGGGTTCGAAAAATTTATGGATGCTTTTATAAGTATGTTTAAATTTTCGAAAAAAGCACCTTTAAAAACGGTTCATAAAAACAAAAGTAAAGTTGGTGGTTATACTAAAGGCGAGTTTAATCAGTTTAATAATCAGAAAAAAATAGATATTATACTAGATAAGATTAGCAAAAGCGGTTACGATAGCCTAACTGCCGAAGAAAAAGAGTTTCTTTTTAAAGCTGGTAAATAAGAAAAGTCAATAGACTTCTAATGTATTATGAAAAAACTAAGTTTTATAAATAAAATTATTTACTTTATAAATGCGGTTTTTGCTATCCTTCTTTTGTTGTCTTTTCTTTTGCCGTTTACACCTCCTAAAACGTTTTCGGTTTTATCCGTACTTAGTTTAGGTGTTGCGTTTCTAATTTTATGTAATGCCTTGTTTTTTTTATACTGGCTCATTAAACTTAAAAAGCAATTTATATTATCATTAGTAGTACTTTTTATTGGTTATGTTTTTTTTGGGTCGTTATATAAATTTTCATCTTCAAAGCATATAGAAGATCCAAATAATTTTAGGGTTATGAATTATAACGTGAGATTATTTAATCTTTATAATTGGATATCTGGAGATAGCATTGAAAATAATATTGTCGATTTTATTAAAACCGAATCACCAGAAATTTTAAGCATACAAGAATATCACCCACATGAAAATGTGGATTTATCTTTTTTTAAATACAAGTTTGAAAAGCTTTCTGGTAAGAAAACTAAATATGGGCAAGCCATTTTTTCGCAACACCCTATTATAAACTCAGGTTCCATTGAGTTTCCTGATACAGGAAATAATGCTATATTTTCTGATATTGTTAAAGGTGAAGACACCATAAGAATTTATAATATTCATTTAGAGTCTATGCGTATTGATGCTAATGTTGAAAGCCTTAAAAAAGAAGATTCTGAGCGCCTTTTTAACAGAGTAGGTGCAACATTTAAAATGCAACAATTTCAAACTGAATTATTTTTAATGCATAAAAAACAATGCAATTATAAAATGATAATTTGTGGAGATTTTAATAATACTGCTTTTTCCTATGTGTATAGAAAAATTAAAGGCAATTTAAATGATGCGTTTAAAGAAGCTGGAAATGGTTTTGGTAGAACTTACGAGTTTAAATTTTTTCCTGTAAGAATTGATTTTATTTTAACTGATAAAGCTTTTGCGGTGAATGGGTTTAAAGCTTATAACGAGCACTACTCTGATCATTACCCGATAATGACTACTTTAAGTTTGCAAAAAGATTAATGTTTTCTCAGTCCTATCTATACAGAAATCTTACATAAACGAGCAATCAACAATATCAGAAATAATATGGATTACCAGCCCTAAAGCTAGTAATCTAGATTTTTTTGGAACTAAAAGAAATAAATAAAAAGTTATAGCAAAATAGGAGTGGAGTGGATGAAAGTTAATACTACATCTGTTAGGGTCAAAAATAGGGTTTGCTAGTAAATGGTCTAAATCTATTAGCATACCAGAAATCATAATTAAAAAAGCGAATTTCCATTGGCTTTTGTACCATACTAATGCAACTAAAAGCGGTATTAAAAAATGACAACCATAATGCGCAAATGTTTGTAACATTATAGCCGTATTAAGGTTTGAGATTCTAAATAATTTAAAGCATTTGGCCCTTCATTAAATAGCAAATCTAAAATGCTTAAATTAGGAATATGACCGTGTTTGTTACTAAATACTTGCGTGTAAGGTTCAAATTTATGAGAAGCTTCTTTTTTTGCATTTACCAAGTATCTATAGTCTGTTTTGTTTTCAATTGATTTTTGAAAAATTTCTGTTTTCGATGCCTCTAATTCTAATTGTAAGCAATCACAAATAACATCAAAGCATTTCAAATTAAAATCTAAAATATAATCTGCTTTTACTTCAAATAATGGTTGCAACTCATCTTCATAATACTCAAAAAAAGGAGAAGTGCGATATGCAGAAAGTAACGATTTCCAATGGAGATTTTGCCAATTCTCTTCATTAAAAATTTTTACATCCCTATATTTTTGACGATTTTTTTGAGAATGAATAACAGGAATGTTTAAAGCCAATTTTCCATTAGCTCCGTAAATATAAGTACGATTTCTATAGGTTTGTTTTAAGAAATTATCATCAACTTCAAACGCTACATGTTTTGCATTTGCTATGGCAACAAAATGCGCAATGTTTGGGAAATATGTTGGATGAAGTATAACATTCATTAGTATACCATTCTTGCCTTTGTAGGAATCACAAATTATATTAACTTTTATCTTTTCGTCTTGCTCTCCATTTATTAAACCCAATCCAACCAAATAATATAACTAAGAATGGAATAAAATAAGATGTAGCTTTTCCACTACCACTAACAGTTGTGAAGAATCGTTCCCACCTAGCATTAGGAAATCCATCCCAACTCATCCAAATAAATACAGGTTTACCTAATACGTGATCAAAAGGAACAAATCCCCAACGTCTTGCATCTACTGAATTATGACGATTATCTCCCATCATCCAATAATAGTTTTGTTTGAAGGTATAAGTGTTTGTAACCTGTCCATTAATTAGGATTTGATTACCTTTTACTTGTAATGTGTTGCCTTCATATTCTGTAATAACACGTTTGTAAAGCGGTAAAACCTCTAAGTTAATATCTATAGTTTTGCCCTCTTCAGGAATATAAAGAGGCCCAAAGAAATCAATATTCCATTTATAATCGGGATGATGTGGAAAAATATTTGGATCTCTACGTCCTTTTTCGTCTTTAATAGGGATGATACTAGCAACATTTGGGTGGTTCTTGAATTTTGCTAAGGCTTCATCAGAAATTGCAGAAAAGCCATACGTATTTTGATTATTGATAATTCTAAATCCATCAGTAATATCGTATCGTTCTTTAAGGTATTTGGCATTAAATTGATTTGTTTTTGGCTGCACATAATAACTGAATTGTAAATGTGCTCTATCTGGTAATACATTTTGTTTTCCGTTAATGTAAACATACCCATCTCTGACTTCTAAAGTGTCTCCAGCGATAGCAACACAACGCTTTACAAGGTTTGTTTTCTTATCAATAGGTTTGTAGTAGTTTCTATCAGGAGTAAAAACATCCATGTCTCTTAGCGTATCTGCAGGTTGATTGAAAACTACAATATCGTTTCTATCAATTTTTTCAAAACCAGGCAATCGCATGTATGGCAATTGCAATTTATTTATCCACGATGTTTTTCTTTCTTCAAAACGATCGTTAAACAAATATGATTTTTTATTTAAAATAGGAATAGTGTCGTGTACCATAGGAGCTCCAACTGTAGTCATTGGTATTCTAGCGCCATAATGAAATTTACTAACAAAAAGAAAGTCACCAACTAATAAGGATTTTTCTAGTGATGATGATGGAATAGTAAAGGGTTGAATAAAGTAAGTATGTACAATGGTTGCTGCAACAATAGCAAAAAGAATAGAGCTTGTCCATTCGCCAGAACTAGATTTTGGCTGAATATTTCTATCTTTTACATACTCAACATCGGCAATATAATTTAAATAAAAGTTATAAAACCCAAGGGTTGCAACTGCTAAAAAAGTATCTAACTTGGTGTTTTTACCAAAACTTCTTGCTGTTTCTACCCAAACCACTATTAACATAATAAGGTTTACAATGGGTAAGAATAGCAAAATGATCCACCACCAAGGGCGATTAATGATTTTCATTAAAACAACACCATTGTATACAGGAATAAAGGCTTCCCAAGCTTGTCTGCCAGCTTTAATGTATAATTTCCAAGTACCTAAACCATGTATTACTTGAATAATTAGAATAAATATAAACCATTGCATTAAAGTCATAATCGTAATTTTTGTTGTTTAGTTAGTAGTTAAGCATTAAATGCTGTTACATATTTATTAGGCATTAACCAATATTTAACACATCATTCATTGTAAAAATACCAGTTTTATTCACAATCCATTCTGCAGCAATTACAGCGCCTAAAGCAAAGCCTTGTCGGTTATGTGCCACGTGTTCTATAGAAATAGTATCTACTTCGCTTTCGTAATTTACAGTATGCGTTCCAGGAACATTTTCAATCCGCTTTGCGGTAATAGGAATAGTGTTCACTCCACTTTCGTCTAGTTTCCAATTATCAAACCCATCGTGTTCAGAAATTATACCATCTGCTAAAGAAATAGCTGTTCCACTAGGAGCATCAAGCTTTTGAGTGTGGTGAATCTCCTCCATTGTAACATTATACTGCTTCAAAGCACTCATCATTTTTGCAAGTGTTTTATTAAGCTCAAAGAAAATATTAACACCTAAACTGTAGTTTGAAGCGTAAATAAAAGCTCCACTTTTTTCTTTGCATAGGTTTACGGCATCATTGTATTTATCTAACCAACCAGTTGTTCCAGAAATAACTGGGACGTTGTTGTTTAAACAATTAGAAATGTTATTGAAAGCAACATCTGGAATACTAAAGTCTATTGCAACATCTGCTTTAGTAATATCGTAATCTTTATCATCTTTGTCAACTGCTAAAACAATATTGTGTCCACGTTTTATGGCAATTTGTTCTATGGTTTTTCCCATTTTTCCGTATCCAAGTAAAGCGATATTCATATGTATTTATATTATTTGCTTAATATTTACTATGGGTTAAAATTTAAAATTTAAAGTTAGCCCAAGATTGCCTGTAGCATCTATTTCATTTATTTTATAATGTGGAGCCAATGTTAAGTTTTCATCAACATTATATTGCATTAAATGTGCATCTACGTTGGCATCAATAATATTTAAAGCGTATAAACCAACGGTTACTAAAAGAGATACTTCTTTGTTTCTTCTGAATAATTTTTGTGCACGACGCAAGCCATCGTCGGTCACTCTTGGTGTTTCAAGTTGATTGCCCTCAGAATCTAAATAAAATTCATCATTTGTAAAACCAGCTAATCTACTTTTATAGGCATCACGGTACCTTTTATATTCATTATTGTTAGTGATATAAAAATAGGTTCCTGCTCCTAAAGCAACATAAACTATGGGAATTTTCCAATATTTTTTATTGTAAGCCTGCCCTAAACCAGGTAAAACAGCAGAATAAAATGCTGCTTTTGCAGGAGATAATGGATTAATAGGCTCTTTAATTTTAATAATAGAATCTATAACAACTTCTTTTGGAAGCTCTCCTAGTTCTTTGTTCTTATCTTTATCTTGAGCTAATAATGAAAAGCAACTTAAAAATAAAAATATTCCTGTTATTGGAAGCTTATTTAGCACCTTGAACTAATTTTTTTATACGATTAAAATCTTCTTCTGAATGAAAAGGAATTGTTATTTTTCCTTTTCCGTTTTTAGAGACTTTAACGTCAATTTTATGTCCAAAGTATTCTGAAAAAGCAGTTATACCTTTTTTTATGAATTTTGGAACATCTTCTTCTTCGTCTTTTTTTTCAGGGGCTAAGGTTTCGTTAGCATTAAAGTTACGCACTAAACCTTCAGTTTCTCTAACTGATAATTTATCAGAAAGTATTTTTTCGTAAATATCTAGTTGAATTGATTGATCTTCAATAGTAATTAATGCACGGCCATGTCCCATAGAAATAAAACCATCCCTCATTCCAGTTTGAATGATAGGATCGAGTTTTAATAAACGTAAATAGTTAGCAATGGTAGAGCGCTTTTTTCCAACACGCTCACTCATTTGCTCTTGTGTTAAATTAATTTCGTCAATTAAGCGTTGATACGACAAAGCAATTTCAATAGGATCCAAATCTTGACGTTGAATATTCTCAACTAACGCCATTTCTAAGGATTCCTGATCGTTTGCAATTCTTACATAGGCAGGAATAGTTTCTAAACCTATTAATTTAGAAGCTCTAAAACGACGCTCACCAGAAACTAATTGATATTTATTTAATCCTAATTTTCTAACTGTTATAGGTTGAATAATACCTAATTCCTTTATAGATGAGGCTAACTCGCGAAGAGATTCTTCACTAAATTTTGTTCGTGGTTGAAAAGGATTGACCTCAATAAAATCTAAATCTAACTCAACAATATTACCTATAACTTTATCGGCATTTTTATCTTGTACAGATTGAATATCGTTACTAGGGTCTTTTAAAAGCGCTGATAAACCTCTACCTAAAGCCTGTTTTTTTGTTGCCTTAGCCATAATTTAGGAGTTTTTATTGATAATTTCTTTTGCCAAACTTAAGTAATTACTTGCACCTTTACTACCTGCGTCGTAATTAATTATACTTTCACCATAGCTAGGGGCTTCGCTTAAGCGTACATTACGTTGAATTATAGTTTGAAAAACCATATTATTAAAGTGCTTTTGCACTTCTTCTACAACTTGGTTTGATAATCGTAAACGAGAATCGTACATGGTAAGCAATAAGCCTTCAATATCTAATTCTGGATTATGTATTTTTTGTACACTTTTTATAGTGTTTAAGAGTTTTCCTAAGCCTTCTAAGGCAAAATATTCACACTGAATAGGAATTATTACTGCATCAGCAGCTGTTAACGCATTCAATGTTAATAAACCTAAAGAAGGAGCACAATCAATTAAAATATAATCGTAATCATTTTTAATATCATCTAGCGCTTTTTTAAGCATATATTCACGAGCATCTTTATCAACAAGTTCTATTTCAATAGCTACTAGATCAATATGAGCTGGAATAATATCTAAATTTGGTGTTTCTGTTTTTATTATGGCTTCTTTAGCAGAGTTAGAATGCTCTAAAAGTTGGTAAGTGCCAATTTCTACAGTTTCAACATCTATACCAATTCCAGAAGTTGCATTTGCTTGAGGGTCAGCATCTATAAGTAAAACTTTTTTTTCTAGAACGCCTAATGAAGCTGCTAAGTTTATTGAAGTTGTTGTTTTGCCAACACCTCCTTTTTGGTTAGCAATTGCAATGATTTTACCCATTAATGATTTGGTTTTATTAAACGTAAAAATACAATTATTTATGAGTATAGGAAACTGAAGTTGTTAACATTCGATTAGAGGTATTGTGTTGTGAGAAATCTCTATTTTTTTGTTAAATTTTTAACAAAAAAAACAATAA
This sequence comes from Jejuia spongiicola, assembly GCF_023502325.1. Classification (NCBI taxonomy): domain Bacteria; kingdom Pseudomonadati; phylum Bacteroidota; class Flavobacteriia; order Flavobacteriales; family Flavobacteriaceae; genus Jejuia; species Jejuia spongiicola. The sequence goes on along the minus strand of NZ_JAMFLZ010000010.1, from coordinate 47,738 downwards.
AGTTATCTTATATTTACAAAAAACATCAAATATTTCATCATGAAGAAAATTAATTATTTATTAAAAATTTCTCTATGCTTGGCTTTATTAGTATCATTTTCAATATCTATTGAAGCCCAAATTAAAAAAACAGCAAGTGTAGAAGGTATAACAGAGTATAAGTTAGATAATGGTATGAAAGTACTATTGTTTCCAGATAATTCCGCACAAACAATAACTGTAAACATTACGTATATGGTTGGTTCTAGGCATGAAGGTTATGGCGAAAAAGGAATGGCGCATTTGTTAGAACATATGGTTTTTAAAGGTACTCCAAACCACCCAGACATTCCTAAGGAATTAACAGAAAGAGGATCTAGACCAAACGGAACTACATGGTATGATAGAACCAATTATTATGAAACATTTAATGCAAATGATGAGAACTTAGATTGGGCTTTAGATTTAGAAGCTGATAGAATGGTGAACTCATACATAGCTAAAAAAGATTTAGAATCTGAATTTTCAGTGGTAAGAAATGAATTTGAAAGCGGCGAAAATTCGCCAACTAGAGTTTTGATGCAAAAAGTTATAAGTGCAGCATTTCTATGGCACAATTATGGAAAATCTACTATTGGAAACCGCTCTGATATAGAGCGAGTGCCAATTGAAAACTTACAAGCTTTTTATAAAAAGTATTATCGTCCAGATAATGCAATACTAATGGTTACTGGTAAATTTGAAACGGATAAAACTTTAGCCTTAATTGAGAAAAAGTTTGCAGGGATTAAAAACCCAAATACACCATTAAGAGATATACCAACTATTGAGCCAGCTCAAGATGGAGAGAAACGTGTTAACTTAAGTCGTGTTGGTGATTTGCAAATTGTATCTGCACTATATCACACACCTGCTGGGTCGCATGAAGATTATGCAGCTTTAGCAATTGCTGAAGAGGTTTTAACAGATCAGCCATCTGGTAGACTATATAAAGCTTTGGTTGATGGTAAAAAGGCATCTAGTCTTTGGTCGTTTTCACCATTCACAAAAGAACCATCATTTTTATATATAAATGTTGATGTGCCATCTGATAAATCTATAACAGAAGCTGAAAGCACATTGCTTTCTGTATTAGATGGTTTAAAAGATAAACCAGTAACTGAAGAAGAAGTTAAACGAGCTAAAGCTAATTTGTTAAAACAGATTGATCAAATAAGTAGAAATTCTGCTTTTTTAGGAACTTATATGAGTGAATTTATAGGAGCTGGCGATTGGAGATTAGCTTTTATAACTAGAGATAGAATAGAAAGCATGACAGCCGAAAAAGTAAATGCTGCTGCACAACGTTATTTAATAAATACTAATAGAACTGTTGGTAATTTTAACCCAACAAAAACACCTATTCGTGTAGAAATTGAGCATACCGATGGACTTGATGCTTTAGTATCTAGTTATAAAGGTAAGGAAGGTTATGGAGCAGGAGAGGCTTTTGATGTGTCTTACGAGAATATTCAAAACAGATTAGACTCAGGTACTTTAAATAAAACCCCAATAGAATACGGATTTATTAAAAAGAATAATAGAGGTAAATCAGTAACCTTGTCATTTACTTTTAGAAACGGAAATGTAAACGACTTTATGAATAAAGGGCGTGTTGCTAGTTATACTGCAAGAATGCTTAATAAAGGGACACTAAATAACTCTAGACAAGATATTGAAGATAAATTGAGTGCTTTAAAATCTTCAATTCGTTTTGGAGGATCTAATGGTCGTGTAAATGTAAATATAAGTTCTACAGAAGAAAACCTTATGGAAACTTTGGCTTTAATGACAGACATGCTTAAAAGCCCTAAATTCGATCAAGCAGAATTAGATAAATTAAAAACTCAAGAATTAGCAAGTATTGAGCAAAATAAAACAGAACCACAATTTTTAGCAAGTAAAAGGTTAGGGGCACTTAATCAGAACTATAAAAAGGGACATCCGCTTTATAGAACAAGCTTAGAAGAAGATATTGAAGCTATTAATGCTGTAACTGTTGATGCTATTCAAAATTATTATAATGAGTTTTATGGTATTTCTGATAATGCAACATTAATTGCTATAGGAAATATAAACGAGCAATCATTAAAAGATTATTTTGAGAAAGAATTTTCAGATTTTAAATCTGACAAAGCTTATGCGCCTATATCTGATAAATATATAGCAAACAACGCTGCGAACGAAAAAATTAAAACTCCAGACAAAAAGAATGCAATTAGTATTGGGGTTTTAGCTTTTGAAGGAAGTCAGGTTGATGAAGATTATGCGGCGCTTCAAATAGCAGGGTCTATCTTTGGTGGCGGATTCTTAAATTCAAGAATAGCAGGACGTTTACGCCAAAAAGATGGAGTTAGTTATGGTGCTGGAGGAAGAGTGAGTGTTGATGGAGATGAAAAAGATAAGAAGTCATCTATTTTGGTTTATGCTATTTATGCACCAGAGAATGCATCAAAAGTACAAAAAGGATTTAGTGAAGAAATTGAGCGTTTTATTGCTGATGGTATTACTGAAGATGAACTTAAAGTTGCTGTAACCAGTTGGGTACAAGGGCAAAATGTATCTAGAGCTAAGGACAACGAATTATCATCTACCATAAATAACAATTTATATTTTGATAGAGATATGATGTTTCAAAAGGGTATTGAAGATCGCGTTGTTAGTTTAACTGTTAATGATGTAAATAAAGTGATTAAAAAATACTTTAAAACTTTTGACAATTGGACGGTAGTAAATGCTGGAGACTTTGAAAAATCACCAGAAATAAAAAGTGATAAGAAAGTTGATTAATAACTATCTTGATGAAAAAAAGCCAATCTATATTTTTATAGATTGGCTTTTTTTATTCTGAAAAAGTAAAAGGTTGAGTCCACGCATTTTCAAACAATAAATCTTCAATAGGATTTTGGTGTAACTTTGAAGAAGTTATTTTACACCTTACATAAAGCATCTCGTTTGTTAATTTAAAGTTAGCTTTATTTCCTTCATTAGTAGCAAATTCTTCAGGTTCTCCTTGTCCCTTTTTACATCCAATAAAAGAAATTTTATAAGTAGTATTTTTATCTTCTTTAACTTCAACAAAAAGCATGTTGTTTTTGAATGATAAATCTTTTAATTCTACGCCAGTACTTGCATAAAATTGTCCTGCTTCCATAGCATTTATTAAAGATTTAGGATTTAATGAGTCTGCTTGTACCATAATCCAGCCTCTACCAGCATTACTCCATTTACTACCTTTTCTATGATAATGATGAGAATCATCAGTAGCAAGTCCGTACATTAAGGGTTTATTATTTTCAATATAAGCTATGTTAATATAATCCCACATCATTTCTGTTGACATGTGGTCTGCATCTCCAGAATTATGCACAGTTGGATGCCCATTATATACCTCGAAAAATTGTTCGTTTTTTAAAGCTTTCATTTCTTCAAGACCAATAGCATATCCAAAATTAGGATGATTTATATGAGTTATCATAGGTATATTTAAAGCTTTCTTTTGTTTAGCTGCTGCATCTAAGTTATTTTGCATCACTTCTAATACACTATTGCCTCCTTGCGGATTTATTTTCTGTTTAACATTTGTGGCATTAATATGTATAGGCTTATTATTGAAATGATCTGTTATTTCTTCAGACTGAATAATTAAAAATTTACCATCTTCTTCAAACTTCGTCTTGTATTCATTATAGGTTTTTAATTTTACTTGTATTTGGTTTAAAGAATCCATTCTATGGTTAACCCAGTTTGAACCATAAGTATTCAAATAGTTTTTAAAAGCTTTTTGATAAATAGAATCTCCTGAAATAGTTATCCATTTATCACCTTCAGCTAAAGTATTATGATCAGTTAAAGCTACAAACTGGTAATCGTTACTCTTGTACCAATCCATAATAATTTCAGGAAACTCGTCACCATCGCTCCAATAAGAATGTGTGTGTAAATTACCTTTAAACCATTGTTTTTTAGATGACATTTTTTCTTTACTACAACTAGAAAACGCAATAAAGAGTAGAAGTATTAATGGGTTTAAAGTTTTCATTTTTAGCTTTTTAAATTATTTATTTTTATGAATATAATAGAATCTATCGAAATAAAAAATATAGCTATACTTTATTAAAGTAATTATATTTAATTCGTTCTTCTTCTTTCCTCTTCATTTCCAAAGTTTCGTCTTTTCTCATTTATTTTTTTATTCCCAAAACTATAACTAGCAGAAAGTCTGATAAAACGATTGTTATCATTTTGTCCATATACTTGTTTTACACTATTTACAGTAGACTCTAAGTTGTTTAAGCTGGATGTGTTAAAAACATCTTTTATTAATATAGCAACTTGTAAATCTTTATCTAAAAACTGTTTACTAACACCTAAATCTAGGCTATAGGTTTCTCCTACACTGAATAGACCAGCTTTAAAAGGAGAATCATAAGAGGCATCTATTTGTAACTTTGTAGATTTACTTATAGTGATTTTATTGCTAGAATTTGCACTAAACATGATGCCATTTTGAGGTTTTGCTCCAATATCCATAGTAAATTCTGTTTTCGAACCAATAACATTCAGGCTATTTTGACTTTGCCACCAAGAAACCTTGTTAAATAGGAAGCTTTCTCCAATGCCATAGATATACTGTTTGAAAAAATTTGATCGGGTTACAATTTGTGTGCTATTTTCAACATCTGAAGTAAAAATAACACTAGCTCCGTCGTTTCTAATACTTAAAAAAGCATTGGTTGTATATTTGTTTTTGTGAGTGTGTTTAAACTCAAAACTATCTACAAATGAAGGTCTTAAAAAAGGATTTCCAACACTAAATGTATTACTACTAATAACAGATCGAAAAGGGTTTAAGTCTCTAAAACGAGGTCTTTCAATACGTTTTCCATAACTTAATGAAAAACTATTGTTTTCATTTTTATTATAACTTGCGTAAAAAGAAGGAAACAGTTTTGTATAGCTATCAGTATTCGTTTCATTTAATTCTACCGAAAAGCCTTTAGTTTTCGTGTTTTCCAGCCTTAGACCTAATTGTACATTCCACTTTTCATTTATTTTTTTTAATCCACTAATGTAAATGGCTTGATTGTTTTCTTCGTATTTAAATGTGTTGGATATATTCGAGTCAAAAACTGGAGTTCCTGTTATGGTATTAAAAAACTGAATATCACTATTGTTTTTAATGCTGCTAATTTTTGCACCATAAGACAGGTTAATGAATTTTGAAGGATGTTCTACATCTGTTTTAACACTGAAATTTTCTATTTTTTGATTTGAAAAGTTATTTGCTGTAGCATTTACGCCCAAGAAATCATTATTTGGAGCAAAACTATTTGTTATAAAATCTCTGTTCTGATTAGAATCGTATGTAAAATAGTCTACATCAAAAGAAATACTCTTTCCTAAGCTATCCAATTTAGTATTTGCATGTAGGTTAATTAAATGGCTGTTTACTTTTGAATGATTATTTCCATTATTAATAAGTAAAGAATCTAGGGTGTTTGAATGATTAAAAATTCTTGAAATACTCTTGTCTGTAAGATCTGGTGTTTTGGTATTTCCTAAATATTGAACCCCAATAGTTGTGTTCTCAGTTATACCATAATCCAACAGAAACTGTACTGATAGATTATCTTCTCTTTCCTTGGAGTTTATATCAATATCCCAAGTGCTGTTTGGGTAATACACTTGAAAATCTTCAATATTTCTTGAGTTTCCTTTCACACCATTTACATTAAAAGAAAGACTTAATTTACTCTTGTTGTATAATAGGCTATTTCTTAATGTTGTAAAATGATAAGTGTTAATATTTTCAGCAATAGAAATGGTGTTTTTCCAAGAGTTTAGCTGCCCTTTCTTTAAAACAATATTAATAAGTCCGCCATTGCCTGCAGCTTCATACTTTGCAGGAGGGGTGGTTATAACTTCAATTTTTTTAATATCGCTGGCAGATATAGAATTTAAGTAACTTGTTAAGTCTTCGGCTGAAAGTTGTAATAAACGACCATTAATCATAACTCTAGATTCACCTCTACCTAGTAAATTAATACTATTATTACGAACTCTTAAACCTGGAGCAATTCGTAATGCATCTAAAGCATCGCCACCAATAGCGGTTACACTATTTTCAACATTAAAAATTATTCGATCTGGTTTTTGTTCAATTAATTTTTTTTGATGAGTTATAACTATTTCGTCAAGTGTGTTATCTGCTTTTAATACTATAGCGCCTAAGTCTAAATCATTTTTTAGGGTTATTTCTTTTGCGAAACTATTATAACCTATAAAACTAATTGTTAATTTGTAAGTTCCTGGTTCTGCTTTTAAGTTAAATGTGCCATAATCATCTGTTATACTTCCTGTAATAATATCATCATTTAAGTTTGTTAAAACTACATTTGCCCAAGCTACGGCTTGTGATTGACCTGTAACTTTTCCTTTAATGTTAACTTGTGAAATTAATAATGTTGGAAACATTAAAAGGAGTAGAGTAATTAAACGTTTCATAATATTTTTCGTTTTAAAATTGATACTTGTTTTTATTTGAAGCAAATATCTAACGGAAGGAAACGATACACGACCGATTATAAAAAGTCGAACGCATTTCTAAAAAAAAATGCGTTCGACTTTCTCAATTAAAACGTTCGACTTTTTACAGAGTCCTTTGTTTATGCAGTTTTACGGTAAGCAGTTGGTGTTGTACCTGTATGCTTTTTAAAAGCGGTATTAAATGAAGATTTTGAATTAAATCCAACTTCGTACAAAATTTCGAGTACAGTGTGTTTCTTTTTTGAAGGATCTTTTAATATTGACATGGCTTTTTCGATACGATATTTATTTATGAAATCGAAAAAGTGTTGTCCAAGTTCTTGGTTTATTAAAATAGATAATTCACGATGTGGTAAATCCATTTTTTCTGACAGGCTTTTTACGGTTAGAGAAGGGTCTAAAAACGGTTCTTCTTTATCCATATAATTTTTTATGAGTTGAATTTGATTATTATCTTTTTCATCATCATTAGTAATCATTTCTTTAGATAAACGAAGGTTGACCTCAATTCCTCTAAATAACTTTGGAGATAAAAGAGCCTTAAACACTAACCAAAAGCTAAAGAATAATCCGAATGCTAATAAAATGATTCTAAAAATATTTACAAATTCTATATCAAAATCTCCAGAATCCCTAATAACAGCTTTTATAAAAGTTAATACTTGGCCAATAAGTATAAATATGATGAGTTGTTTTACCCAATGATAATTATAAAAAGCATCTTTACTAGTGTAATTTTCTAATAATAATTTACGATACCTTAATAGATAATAAATTTCTGCGATAATATAAATGACCTCAATAATCTTACCTAATATAGAAATATAATAAGATTCTGTAGTTTCATTGAAATTAGATAAAAAATCAATTTGAGCACTTTCAGAAGCCATAAAGAAATTAGGTAATAATATGAAGATATTTATTATCCAAGGGACTAAATGAACAAGGTGCTTAGTTTTAAGTTTAAAATCTGAATAAATTACAGAAAGGATATAAAGAAAAAGAAATGGGTCTTTAAAAGCAGAAATTTGTATTCTTAGCATTTCAATTATTGGTGGAAGCTCAATAAAATTATGATAAAAAAATACGCTAATATCTATAGCTGTAATAATTAAAAAACTAGCTAAGAGTTGATTGCTAAGTTTTTTTGTGGTTTTTACTGTTAATAAGAAAGTAGAGAAAAGTAAAAATAGAGCAACTATTACAAAGCTTATTACTCCTATTATTGATAAATTATCCATTTGATTGTTAGTAGTTAGTTGAAATTAGAACATTTATACTTAATCAATCAAAATCTCCAAAATTTTAATGGCAGCGTCACTAATTTTTGTGCCAGGTCCAAATACTGCTACAGCACCAGCGTCAAATAAATATTGATAATCTTGCTTTGGGATGACACCTCCAACAATTACCATAATATCATCGCGCCCATAGTTTTTTAATGCTTCAATAACTTGCGGTACTAGGGTTTTGTGTCCAGCTGCTAAAGATGAAACGCCTAAAATATGTACATCGTTTTCTACAGCTTGTTTAGCTGCTTCTTGCGGCGTTTGAAATAAAGGACCAATATCTACATCAAAACCAACATCAGCATAACCAGTAGCTACTACTTTTGCGCCACGATCATGCCCATCTTGCCCCATTTTTGCAATCATTATTCGAGGTCTTCTACCATCCTGCTCTGCAAAAATATCTGCTAACTCTTTTGCTTTTTTAAAGCTTTCATCGTCTTTTATTTCTTTACTATACACACCAGAAAATGATTTAATTTGTGCTTTATAACGCCCGAATTCGGCTTCTAGAGCATCACTAATTTCACCTAAAGTTGCTCGTTCGCGAGCAGCCTCAACTGCTAAAGCTAATAAATTTTCTTGTCCTGTTCGAGCTGCATCGGTTAATTTCGATAAAGCGATCTTAACTTTATCTGAATTTCTTTTGGATTTAATCTTGTTTAAACTTTCAATTTGCTGATTACGAACCGTTTGATTGTCAACCTCTAAAGTTTGAATGGGGTCTTCTTCTTCTAATCTATATTTATTAACACCAACAATAATATCTTGGCTTGAATCTATACGTGCTTGTTTACGAGCTGCAGCTTCTTCAATTCTAATTTTTGGTATGCCAGCTTCAATAGCTTTAGTCATGCCTCCAAGTTCTTCAACTTCTTCTATAAGCGACCATGCTTTTTGAGCTATATCATGAGTAAGTTTTTCAACATAAAAACTTCCAGCCCAAGGATCAACAGTTTTAGTGATTTTAGTTTCTTCTTGTAAAAATATTTGTGTGTTTCTTGCAATACGTGCCGAAAAATCGGTTGGTAAAGCAATGGCTTCATCTAATGCGTTTGTGTGTAAAGATTGAGTGCCTCCAAAGGCAGCTGCGGCTGCTTCAATGGTAGTTCGAGCTACATTGTTAAATGGGTCTTGCTCAGTTAAACTCCAACCACTTGTTTGACAATGTGTACGTAAGGCTAAAGATTTATCATTCTTTGGGTTAAATTGCTTTACTAATTTAGCCCACAACATACGCGCTGCTCGCATTTTAGCAATTTCCATAAAATGATTCATACCGATGGCCCAGAAAAAAGATAGACGAGGCGCAAAGGTGTCAATGTTCATACCTGCAGCTAGCCCTTTTCTAATATATTCTAAACCATCTGCTAAAGTATAAGCTAATTCAATATCACAGGTTGCTCCAGCTTCTTGCATGTGATAACCAGAAATACTAATGCTATTAAATTTGGGCATGTTTTTACTTGTAAACTCAAAAATATCTGAGATGATTTTCATTGATGGTGTTGGCGGATATATGTAAGTATTACGAACCATAAATTCTTTTAAAATATCATTTTGAATGGTTCCAGCCAACTGTTCTGGTTTTACGCCTTGCTCTTCAGCTGCCACTATATAAAATGCCATAATTGGTAAAACAGCCCCATTCATGGTCATAGAAACCGACATTTTATCAAGTGGAATTTGATCAAAAAGCACTTTCATATCCTCAACAGAGTCGATGGCTACACCTGCTTTTCCAACATCTCCAACCACACGTTCATGGTCGCTATCATATCCACGATGTGTTGCTAAATCAAAAGCAACTGATAATCCTTTTTGACCAGCAGCCAAATTACGTCTGTAAAAGGCATTACTTTCCTCGGCTGTTGAAAATCCAGCATATTGACGAATGGTCCAAGGTCTTCGAACATACATAGTACTGTATGGTCCACGAAGGTTTGGTGCTATTCCAGCAACAAAATTTAATTGCTCAGCGTCTTGCAAATCGCTTTTAGAATAATTTGATTTTACAAGAATATCTTCAGCAGTTAAGAATTTAGAGTTTTCTAAATTCAAGTTTTTAACTTCAGACTTTAAATTGATATGTTGGATGTTCTTTCGCATTTAATTAATCTGATTTATTACCGTTTGTCTCCAAATTGAACTTTATCTATGTATGGTAAGAAATTAATTTCTGAGTTTGATTCTATTTGAATAGAAAATGTTCTATAAAATTTTGAGACGACATAATTTTCCCAAAAGATAGTATCATTATTGAATAAAAAATCACCTTTGTTTACAATTATTTGATAATCTTTTTTGTTTATAAAATAATCTTTATACACGTTCAGGTGCCTTGTAGAGTCTTTGTTTATTGAATTTTTATGCACTCTATTCATAAATGAAAAACTACTAGCTCTAGCGTCATTTAGTCTAGAATAATCTACTTCATTCACAAAAACATTTTGATATTTCGTAGAATCTTCTTTAAACAAGTATTGAAAACTTTTTGCAGCTGGATTAATGTGTCTTTCTACATAATTTCCCAAAAGGATATTTTTAAGTTTTGAATTACTTATTGTAGAAACAATGCTATCATATTCGGCTTCGTTTCCTGGAATAAAAAACCTAAAACCATTTGGAAAATAATAACTTAAGTGTGCATCTTTTGAATAATAAAACTTTCCTTCTAAATTAGAAGTTTCTTTATTTTGATTTTTTTTACAACTCAGAATTGTAAAATATAAAACAGATAATATGATAAAGTTTTTTTTCAAAATAGATTAATGATTATGTCCAGCATGTGAGCCTGTGTTTGTCTTTGGAGGTAATTTATTAAAATCTACTTTTTGTGCAGGCTTCTCAGAATTAACTTTAGATAAATCTTTGTTGAATAGTTTTGCATAAAATAAATCGAAAGCAATATAGGTTGCTAAATATTTATCTTGAGCTGTAGATCTGTAATTGGTCATTAATGGCGCCCCAAATGGTTTTGGGCCCATGCTATTCGTTTTTAATAACGAATTAAATGTTGTTTTTAAGTCGGCATTTTGCATGTTTATTGAAATACAATTTACTAAAGCACTATTATAGTTTAAGTAGCTTTTTGGGTTATTAGCATCCCATAAATCATTTTCATTTTTTAAAGTTTCAAAAACTTTAACAGTATGTGGAGAAACGATGTCTCCAAACTTTAATCTACCATAAATTGAATTTCTTATAAATTGCCCATAAGCTTGAATTAAAGAAGCATTGGGGTTGTTTTTGCCATAATAATTTAAAATATCATTTTCAAAAGCAAATAAGGCTTCGCTGTATAATTTTGAGTTTACATTTTCGCAGCTTAAAACAAGTCCTTTATCTGCAAATTTGTATTCTGATAGTGTGTTTTCTTTTTTACAACTTATCAAACCAAAAGCTAATGCGATTACAAAAAGTTTAAAAAATTGTGTTTTCATAGGTGTTATAAAATTTAAAGTTATTCGGTTTTTAATCGGTCTTGTTCTAATGTTTCAGCAAGACGTTTTTCAATAATAGGTTCTATTAAAGTTTTTCTTGAGTTTGTTTTTACAAATGGATATATCTCCAGTTCTTGTTTCATTTTATCGTTAGCGTTAGGATGTTTATTACTTCCTAAAAGTATTTCGTTACCAGTATCAAATTGTTCTTGTTCTTTGGCAGCACTCTCTTTGATTTTTCTTTGAATTGTGCCTTCTTTTAACTGTTTTAAAAAGCCTCCGCTAGTTTCTATATCTTTAAATAATTCTAAAGATTTTTCTGCAAGTTGATTAGTTAGATTTTCAATATAATAGGCACCATCTGCTGGGTTATCAACTTTGTCAAAATAACTTTCATGCTTTAAAACAAGCAATTGATTTCTGGCAATACGTTCGCCAAATTCATTGTCTTTATGATAAATAGCATCGTATGGCAAATTGCAAATAGTATTGGCTCCGCCTAAAATAGCACTCATACATTCTGTTGTGGTGCGGAGCATATTGGTATTGTAATCGTAAAGGGTTTTATTTCGTTTACTTGGACTAGTTACAATATGACAATCTGGGTTGATGTTATATTCTGAAGCTATAGTGTTCCAAAGGATTCTTAGCGCTCTAAGTTTTGCAATTTCGAAGAAATAGTTGGTGCCAACTGAAACTTGAAAGGTAACTTGAAGCGATTGTTTTTTTTCATTTTCAATAATATTGTCAAGATGATTTAAATATTCGTTGGCATGAGCTAAGCTGTAAGCAAGTTGCTGGACCATATTAGCACCCGAATTTTGATATAATGAGGTATCCAAGCTAAAAGTATTTGTGCTTTTAACTATAGACTCAAAAAGCTTATGGTCGTCTTTTAAATTGCTAAACCAGTTTCCACTACGTGCTAAATTTCCAATAATGTCTGTTTGAACATAGATTACTGCTTTCGCAGAGAAAGTAGAAAGCTGTTTAACATATTCATCATTTAAAAACTGTAAATGAAAATAGAGAGGTGTAGTAGATGGGTTAATGTTTTTTAATAAATCTTCAATAGAAACTGCATCATTTGGAATAATAAATTTGATGCTTTCTGCGCCTCTTTCAATAGCATTAATGGCTTTTAAGTTAGATTTTATAACATCAGCAACAAAAATTGATTGACAAATTTTCCATTGTGTTGCTTTAGTGTTGGGCATTTCTGTAAGATTGCTAAATCCATCTGCATGATAAAAAGGTTTTACTGAAATACCTTCGTTAGAATTCCAAATGAGAGTATCGTTATAATCTGCACCTTTTAAATCGACTTGAATTTTTTGCTTCCATTGTTTTGCCGATACAGGATTAAAATCATCAAACAAACGCTTAGTCATCTTTTTTTACTTTTAAACTGTCTTCGTATTCTATTATAAATATTTCCTCATTTTCTTTCTTCATATAGTATTCTTCACGAGCAAATTTTTCTAAACCTTCTTCGGTACTTAATTTTTTAATGGCCTTATTGTCTTTTTCTATTTCTCTGTTATAATACTCTTTTTCATTTTCTAAAGCTTTAATATCTGAATTTAACTCATGATGAATTAACCACGAATTTGTGTCGAAAAATAGCATCCAAACAACAAAGCCTACAAAGATGAGTATAAACCAATTTTTAAAAGGTTTTAAATATTTATTTTTATTGAGTTTAGCCATTTATAATTTTTCATTTATAATAGTTCTAACAATATTTACCGCAACAGTATTGTATTTATTGTTAGGAATAATAATATCTGCGTATTCTTTCATAGGCTCAATAAACTGATCGTGCATAGGCTTTAAAGTACTTTGATAGCGAGAAAGGACTTCGTTTAAATCTCTACCTCGTTCAGAAATATCACGTTTTAATCTGCGAATTAAACGCTCATCGGAATCAGCATGTACAAATATTTTAATATCAAACATATCTCTTAATTCAGGATTTGTAAGTATTAAAATACCCTCAACAATCATTACTTTTCTTGGGTGAGTTAAAATAGTATCACCTGTTCTATTATGCTTAACGAACGAATATACGGGTTGGTGTATTGGTGTATCTTTTTTTAATTCTTGTAAATGATTAGCTAATAAATCAAAATCAATAGACCTAGGGTGATCAAAATTTATTTTAACACGTTCTTCGTATGTTAAATGTGACGTGTCTTTATAATATGAATCTTGAGAAATAATACCAACTTCACCTTCCGGAAGTTCATTTAAAATTTGATTTACAACCGTTGTTTTTCCGCAACCAGTACCACCTGCAATTCCTATAATTAACATGTTTAGTTGTTTAGTTAGATTTTTACAAAGTTAGTTAAATGTAAAAATCTTTATGGAAGTAAGATACTTATTTTTTAACGTTTGATACTTCTTCTTCGGTAACTATTTTATTGTTTTTATTTCCCCAGTTGTTTGTAATGTAATTCATCACATCTGCAACTTCATCATCACTTAAACCTAAAGGAGCCATATAGCCGTTATAGGTTACTCCATTAACAACTATTTCGCCTTTTTGTCCGTATTTAATACCTCGAATACTGGCTTCTCTGTTTTTTATTAAGAAGTCTGATTTTGCTAATGGAGGATATACATTCTTTACACCTTCACCAGAATCTAAATGACAAGTAACACAAAAATCAGTATAAATTTCATTACCTCTTTTTATACTTTCTTTTAATGGGTCTGTTTGAGAATAATTAAGTGTTTTAGTATTTACGGTTAATGTTGAGTATAGTGCTAAAAGAAAAATTAAAAGAAACCTCATATGATTACTATTTTTCTGGAACTATTTTAAAAATACCTTTTCCTTCTACTGCAATATAAATGTATCCGTCTGGTCCTTGAATTACATTTCTAACACGACCAATATCTTCAAATAATTTTTCGCGTTTAATTACTTTATCATTTTCTAAAACTAGACGCTCTAGATACTCAAACTTTAATGAACCTATTAAAATGTTTTTATTCCAGTCAGGATAAATGTTTGATGATACAAAAGCCATACCACTTGGTGCTATAGAAGGAACCCAATAAAATAAAGGCTGCTCCATACCTACTTTCTCAGTTATATCAGTAAATGTAGTACCGTTGTAATTTATACCATAAGAAATAACTGGCCATCCAAAATTCTTTCCTTTTTGTATAATATTGATTTCATCTCCTCCTCTAGGACCATGCTCATTAACCCAAATATTTCCTGTAAAAGGATTTTTAGCCATACCTTGAGGGTTTCTGTGCCCGTAACTATAAATAGCTGTTTTTGCATTTTCATTATCTATAAATGGATTGTCGTTAGGGATTGAACCATCATTATTAAGTCTATAAATTTTACCGCCATCCCGAGTAATATCTTGAGGGTTTACATCTCTATTGCCTCTATCTCCAATCGAAAAATATAGATATCCCTGGTCATCAAATGCTATGCGAGACCCCCAATGTTGTCCTTTTTTAGTGTTAGGTGTCGCTTTATATAATGTTTGCTTATCTACTAGTTTATTATCATCAAGTTTTGCTCTTATAACGGCAGTATTTCCGCCATCTCCATCACCCTCAGAAGAGCTATATGTTATGTAAATCCATCCATTATCTTCATAATTAGGATGTGCTTTTATATCTAATAATCCACCTTGGCCACGAAAATAAACATCTGGAACGTTTTCAATAGTTGTTTTAATACCTTCTTTAAAAAGAATTAACTCCCCTGTTTTTTCTGTAATAAGCATACTGCCGTCAGGCAAGAATGTCATACCCCAAGGAATTTCCAAATCAGAAACAAACACTTCTGTCTTGTAATTATTTGTTTTTGGGCTTTCAGCTTTTATTTCAGATTCTGTTTGTTGAGCACAGGCAATGCAGGTAATAAAAGTTATGGTTAATATAGAATGAATAGTTTTCATCATAAATATTTTTTTGATTTTACATTAAAAAACATAGTTCAAGTTAACACCTGAATAATAGTTTATAGGCTCTCCAGGATAGTAATATCTAGGAGCATTGCCTCCAAAACTAGAAGCGTTTATTAAAATTTGAGATGCATAAGCTTCATCAAATATATTATTTAACCCAAAGAATATATTTAATTTTAGCTTTTTATTAAGATTTGCTTGATATCCAAATTTGATATTAGTTAAATTGTAACTATCTGAATATAAGCTATTACTGTCCGTCATTGGCATGCTTCCTACATGTTGAAAGTTTATATTTCCATAAACTCCAAATTTAGAATCTAAATCAATCCCTCCATTAATTATATTTGAAGGCACCCCAGTTAATTTGTTGCCAGAAAAGTTATCTTGATCATCTATAAATGTTTTAAAAGTAAAATCATTTAAAGTGTAATTTATAAATGTGCTTAATAAAAAAGAGGTCTTTTGAATTAGTTTATAGTTCATTGCAAATTCTAACCCGTCATGTTGTGTTCTACCTGCATTTATACCTATAAATTGATCTAACGCAGTTCTTCTAGAAACTAAAAGGTTTTTAATATCTAAACGGTATAAAGCTACATTTAATTGTAATCTATCGTTAAATAATGAGTTGCGGGAACCGATTTCAAAATTCCATCCCGTTTCTGGTTTAAGGTTGGTGTTAATTTGCCCATCTGGTAATAAAGTATCATTAAGCGATATGGGTGAGAACCCATGACTAATACTAGTAAAGAAACTTGAGCTTTTTGAAAATAAATAAGATATACCAAGTTTAGGAGATATCACGCTTTTGAATTTAAACTTTCCAGACTGATCTACATTAGATTCAGAAAAGGGAAATCTATCTTTTAGATCATATGCTGTTTCGTTTAGGTTCAAGCCAATTGTAATAGTTGTTTTTTTTGAAACTTCATAATTGGCTTCAAAAAAAGCATTGTAATAATTTCGTTTTTCTTTAAAATCTGATAACTTATCTCCTTCAATACTACCAGACCCTATAGGAATTGTTTCATATAAATTATCAAAAGTCCTACTTTTATAATTGTCTTTAAAAAGCTCTAAACCTAATGTCCAATTTAAATTTTTATTAAATACTTTAGAATAACTTAGTAGTCTGCTCCTTATACCAAAAGCCGTAGTATTTTCTTCTAGAATATTAAAAGGCCTAGGCTCATAAGAGTTTCTAAAAGAGGTAAAAATACTTGTAATTTGTTTTAATTTATTGCTGTACTGATGATTCCAAGATACACCAAAAACACCATGCTTAGAATCTTCATAACCCTGAGCTTGTTTCCAAGTAAAGGCAGCTGATTTTGGACTATTTAAATAGGAATTCTCATTAATCGAACTTGGAATGAAAGCTTTTAAATCTATGTAACTCAAAAGGAAAGATAATTCATCTTTTTTACTTAAAAAATGATTAGATAACAAATTGAAATTTTGTCTATTATACTCATTGTTTTCACGATATCCATCACTATGTGTATTGCTATAAACTACTTTAAAACTATTCTTTTTAGCTCCAAAATTAGCATTTATGGAGCCTTTTATTAACCCAAAAGAACCAATGGATAATTCAGTATTTAAGCTAGATTGATTTAAAAGCGCATTTTCTGGTATTATATTAATTGTACCACCAAGGCCAGCACCGTAAATACTTGAGGTAGCTCCTTTAATAATTTCTATACGTGATATAGAAGTTAACTCGAAATCTTCAATAGACGTTTCTCCAGTGCCATTTGTTAATGGAATATCTTTAAAATAAGCTCTAATTTTTGCAGTTCCAAATAAATTTCTTGAACCAATGCCTCTAATAGTAATACGATTGGTATTTAAGGCTCCACTTTGCATAAAAACACCAGGGACTCTATTTAGTGTATTGTTAAAGTTAATATGATTTGATCGGTTAATATCTTTTGATGAGACAATATGTATTGATGCTGTCGCTCTCTTTAATTTTTTTGGAAGATGCTTAGAGTTAATTATTATTTCATTTAATTCAGAAGGATTAATACTTAACTGGATAATGTTATATACATCATGTTTCAATTCAACAACTTTTTCTTGATATCCTCTTTTTTTGATAAGAAAATTTCCAGAATTTAAAATTTTAAAATAGCCATTTAAATTAGTAGCAACACTATCATGAGTTTTAGTATTTATAACTATAACATTAGACAAAGGAGTCCCATTTCCGCTATCAATTATTTTATTGCTTTCTATTTGCCCGAAACTTGAAAAAGTAGATTGAAAAATTGTTATTAAGAAAAATATCTTTTTAGAAAAATACACGTTTAGGTATTGATAATACATTGAAATGCTAAATTATCATTTTTAAAGAATTATAAAGCTTTAATATTTGTTAAATATTTAGATATAAATCATTTGTACAATCAATAAAAAAAGTATATTTGCATCCCAATAAAGATAACCATAATTCGGGGTGTAGCGTAGCCCGGTTATCGCGCCGCGTTTGGGACGCGGAGGTCGCAGGTTCGAATCCTGCCACCCCGACGAACCTAGTAATAGGTTAAAGCAAAACACTGTTAATCGTATGATTATCAGTGTTTTTTGTTTTTATGCATTTTGTTTGATTCCAAATAAAAGCATCTATTCTCATTAAAAAGGTGTGCAAATCGGTGTGCAATTGTTCACTGAAAATGTGCTAACTTTAAAGAGCTTTAAGACATAATTTGACTTTCGTCTTTACAAATTATTGTTTAACAAAAAGTCATTTAAAATGAAAACAAAAAGCACCTTCACGGTTATTTTCTTTACAAGAAAATCAAGAAGTAACCCCAATCAAATTTCCATTTATGTCCGTATTACGGTAAACGGCAAACGCTCAGAAATGAGTTTAAAGCGAAGTATTGACCATAACCAGTGGGACAATGTCAAAAATAGAGGACGAGGTAATTCGGAAACCACCAAAATTTTAAACTCTTATTTGGATGGGGTTTATAACAAACTACTTCAATGTCACAAAGAACTTATAGAAGAAGATAAGGTGTTATCTTCTGATGCCATCAAGTCTCGTTATTTAGGAGAAGATGATAACAGCAAAACCTTAAAAGAGTTAATTGCTTACCACAATGTCAATATGATTCATGTTCTAAAGGGAGGAACGATGAAGAATTATTACACCACAGAACGTTATCTACTGAAGTTTTTAAAAAAGAAAAAAAGAATAAAGGATATTTATTTGAAACAATTGAATTTCAGATTTATCACAGATTTTGAGCACTACCTAAGAACCTATAAAAACGCCAAAAAGCAATTAATGCTATCCAACAATGGCGTTATGAAACATTTGGAGCGTTTCAAAAAAATGATAAACCTAGCGATAAAATTGGAATGGATGCATAAAAATCCATTCAGCCAATTTCAGTTAAAATATAACAAATTTGATAGGCAGTATTTAAACGAAAGAGAACTATCATTGTTAGAAAACACAGAATTCACATGTGAACGCTTACAAAAAATAAAAGATTGCTTTGTGTTTTCATGCTATACGGGATTATCTTATATAGATGTCAAAGAACTAACAGAAAACGATATTGTTAAAGGTATAGATAACAACAATTGGATATATACCAAACGAGAAAAAACAGATGAACAAGTAAAAGTGCCTATACTTCCAAAAGCATGGACAATACTAGAAAAGTATAGAGGTATACAAGAAACAGATTTTATAACCAATTTATTACCCATAAGCTCTAACCAAAAAACCAATGCTTATTTAAAGGAAATTGTAAAATCTTGTGGAATCCACAAAAATATTTCTTTTCATGTTGCTAGACATACTTTTGCAACGACGGTAATGTTATCCAATGGCGTACCAATAGAGACCGTTTCTAAACTTTTAGGGCATGCCAAACTTTCAACCACACAAATTTACGCTAGGGTAGTAGAAACCAAAATTAGTGAGGATATAAGTAACCTACTAGAACGATTTAAAAAGAAAGAAGAAAATAAAAGTGCTTAAAAACAATTTTTAAAGCTTAATAGAATTTCCTCTCGGTGCGCTTCTCAAAAGTTATGGGAGTGTATTGAAAGGGAATTTTTATAGCCCTCCGTTATTACTTTTTTTTGGTGGCAAAACAACAATATTCAGTTTTGAACGACTGCATAAACCAGGCTCATACTTCGCTCTTTTTTATAAGTCTTATCAACTCTGAATATTGAATCACCGAAGCATCAAAAAAAAGTGTTAAGGTTAAAAGCAAATTTTTTTATTGTTTTTTAATGGCATTGCTGAAATGGAACAACCCAATTACAAAATCTGACGTTTATAGTTTCAGTTTTATGTAAAACCATATTTTTTAGAATCAAAGCACATCAATTGAAAACAATTCTCGTTTTCATCCTATGATTAAAAAAGATACATTTATAAAGCTGGTTATCTAGTTAAAAAGCAACTGATTTTTGTCAGTTGTTGAGAATTTTGTCAAGCCAGAGCTTGACGGAATTTGATAAGCAAGAGGGTAACGGGCAGCCGCCCAGTTACGTATCCATTTTGCTTCGCAAAGCCCCTGTTTATAAGGATTTCAGGTTTTTTTTAGAGAATTTAAAAGACAAAATAAATTGTAACAAAACCTTTTAAAACCCCTATAAACACAGAAAAAAGTTGTCACAATATGGACAGATTCAAAACAGTACGGATAAAAAACAAGACCTTATCAAGGTTCAAGAGCTTTTCAAAAAAAGTAAGTAAAAGTTATTCTAAGACTTTGGATAAGGTCATGGACTTTTTTGAGTGGCATGGGTTTTTACCAGATGATAAGTTTGGAAAAAGCATGGTACAGGAAATACTTAAGAATAGAAAACGTACCGAAGCGATCATAGCTATTATCAAGGATATAGAAAAGAATCAAACCAAGCCTACCAATGCCATGCTGTTGTCACTCTTTGAAGAAAAATTAGAAGAAGAGGATGAGGACGAAATAAAAGAGTGGACAGAACATTTCAAGCTCAAAAGCATGGAAAACCAACGAGAACAGGAACATATAGAAATTACGGTTCCCAAAATCCGTTACGAGCGACTGGAGGACAAAATGGACTCCATAAAAAAGGATTTTGGATATGTACTGGATAAAGTAAAGCTTGTAAAGAGCAGTTTTGGAAAGAAATATTTGCGATTGGAGCTTACAGAAGGAGAAATCGAAAAATTCAAAAGAACCATAAGAAATCTATAAACTATGTATATCGCCATATCAGCACAATATCAGGGAGGAGGCTTTAAAGGGAGCGTTCGCAATTTTGCCAATTATCTTGAAAAAGAAAACGAGGGCAAGACCCCAGAAGAGCAAGAACATTTCTTTAACCAATTTGAAAACAGCGTAGAAGTAGAACAGGTGATACAGGACATTGACGGGAATACTGCTAAATTGGCAAAAGAAGAACCCAAATTTTATTCCATGGTCGTCAGCCCAGCCCACAGGGAATTAAGGCACATTGGTAACGACCTCGAAAAATTACGGGAATACACACGGGAACTAATGAAAGATTATGCGGAGTCGTTTAACAGGGAGCCTAAAAAGACCGTTGACGATATTAAGTATTATGCCAAGATTGAATACGAACGATTTTATAAAGAAACAGACAAAAAGATACAGGAAAACCAAGCCTATGCCAACAAGATTATGGAACTAAAAAAAGAGATAAGGCAAATAGAACGGGGCGAGGAAATAGGAAGTGTAGATAGGCTGAAATTGAGGATAGTGAAACTGGAAAGGGAAGCCCCGCACCAAAAGAACGGTAAACGTATAGTAAACGGCATGAAAAAGGAAGGACATCAGACCCATATCCACATTATTGTCAGTCGAAGAGATATGACCAATTCGTATAGCCTTTCTCCAGGTTCCAAGTACAGGGCATCAGAAACCGATCTGAACGGTAAGGATGTAAAACGTGGCTTTAACAGGGACAAGTTCTTTAAAGCCGCAGAAAAGACCTTTGACAAAAAGTTTGAGTACAATAGAAATTTTGTGGAGAGCTATCAGGGCAAAAACTTGTATGCAAAAGACCCCAAGAAATTCTTTGCTGTTATGGCAGGACTTCCCACAACAGAAAAACAGGTTGCCTTTAAGCTATTGCGTAAATCAAGGGTTCAAATCCCTAGTATTCCCACCAATAAGGCACAATTGGCATTCAAGGCATTTATGAAACTCAAAAGGGGTATTGAAAAGAGTCTTGGTTCGGGAGGGATCGAAATATGATTCTGTGTATCCATTGTTTTACATATTTGAACCCTTCCTATTTTGATACAATGGAGTAAACGTTATCTGGAAATAAATTGAAAAGTTATTAAAGATAGAGTTTATAGGAAAGGCAATAATTGAGTATAAACATATTGGTACTATATAGAAAAGAGTTAGCAAGCTATATTTGAGAAAATAATTTTTATTACTTCTGAGGTTTGTTTGGTAGTGGAAAGCAAAAACAATTTTGAGCAAGACTAATAGAATAAAAAAATAAAAAAATAAAAAAATGAAGAAAGATATTTGAATACAACAAAAAATTTATATATTTGCTTAAACTAAATCGGTTTAGTTAGTGGTTTTATCTCAGGTAAATCTTAATTTTGGGTTTGAAAAAGGTATATTTAAAGGATATTGCAGAACAACTTAACGTTTCTAAAACGGCAGTTTCTCTTGTGCTTAATAACAAAGGAGATGAAAATAAGATTAGCCAAGAAACCCAGAAAAGGATAATTAAGTTTGCTAAAGATCACAATTATGTTCCCAATCATTTAGCTCGTGGATTGAGCCGAGGGAAAACCGAGACGATTGGGTTAATAATACCCAATATTTCAGATACTTTTTACGCTAAAATAGCAGGAAGTATTGAGGCAAGGGCAGCTCAGGAAGGGTTTACCGTTGTTTTTAGTAGCTCAAACGAGTCCCCGAAGAAAGAATCAAGTCTTATTGGCGATATGTTAAATAGACAGGTAGATGGTCTGATTGTGGCATCTACACAAAAGAACCAAAAGGATATTAAAATGTTGATGAAAAATAATTTTCCATTGGTTTTAATTGATAGAAATTATCCCGATCTGGATACGAATTTTGTCGTTGTAGATAATTACGGGGGGATGAACAAGGCTACAAAACATTTGTTGTCGAAAGGGAAAAAGAGAATAGTTTTTGTGGCAATAAATTCTGATCTGGAGGCATTAAAGCAGCGGTATTTAGGTTATAGGGATGCTGTTGAAAAGTTCGAAGGTAATCCAAATGAACCGATAGAGATATATGTAGATTACAATAATTATGAGGCCGACGTTAAGAAGAAAATTAAAGAGTTTGTTGAGCCGAAATTAAATGTTGATGCGTTTGTGTTTTCAACTCACTATTTGGCGCGTGAAGGGCTAAGGGCTTTAAAGGGATTGAATGTTAAAGTTCCTGAAGAAGTGGCCATGGTTAGTTTTTCCGATTTGTCGGCAGCGTTCGATTTGGTTGAACCTCCAATTACTTCTGTTTTACAACCGGTTGAGGAGATGGGAAATATGGCAGTAGATATTTTATTGGATGAAATGGGAGCTACAAAGGTTAAAACTATGAATGATAAAAAAAGGATTTTAGAAGTGGAGTTTATTGTAAGAAAATCTTGTGGATCATGACGTAAAACATTTTTTTAAGTATTAACTAAATCGGTTTAGTTAAAAATAATATACTTTGAAATAGATTAATTAAATGAAATTACTAACTAAATTAAATTCGTAAATTATGAGAAAACCATTATCATTATTAAAAGTAGATGGTTGTGTGCTTTTCGCACTGGTCTTTTTTGGCTCGTGGTCTAGTATGGCAATACCTAAGGGGTATGCAGATAGCATGGTTAAAGAAACCAAGCTAAGTAGCATTTCACCTAATGGAGTAAAAGAACCAGAAAGTCAAATTGTGATTTCCGGTACGGTCAAGGATAATTTTGGCACACCGTTACCTGGAGCAAATGTTATCGAGAAAGGGACTTCCAATGGTGTGCAAACAGATTTTGATGGGAACTTTTCTATTTCAGTATCTGATGAAAATGCAATATTGCTTATTTCTTATTTAGGTTTTTCTACTCAAGAGATTAGTGTGAGGGGAAAAAAAGAAGTAAATATAACTTTAGAAGAAAGTACGTCTAAATTAGATGAGGTTGTTGTTATTGGTTATGGAACAGACAAGAGATCAGACATAGCAGGCTCTATTGCAACAGTTAATTCAAGTAAAATGGAAGAAAGGGTATCTGTAAATCCATTGGACAATTTACAAGGTAAGGTAGCTGGTTTGAATGTTTTTAATAGCTCAGGGCGACCAGGAGGTGGTATGCAGGTTACAATTAGAGGAAAGGGTTCTTTAAATGCAAATAATCAACCATTATATGTTGTTGATGGTGTTATAGGAGTGGATATCGAGTTAATAAACACCAACGATATAGAAACCATGACTGTCCTTAAAGATGCGTCTGCTACAGCTATATATGGTGCAAGAGGGGCAAATGGTGTAATATTGGTTACAACAAAAAAAGGTAAATCAGGAAAGATTTCTGTAGATGTAAATTCGAATTTACAAGTTGCAAGGTTGACCAATAAGCCTGAAGTATTAAGTGGTATGGAGTATTGGAAAGGCTTGAAAGTGAGGTTAGATGAGGATCAAATGGCTTTGGGTACACCAAGTGGTTTCTTTGTTGATGATTACGCAACAGATTATCCCGCATTGTTCACAGAAGATGGAACCCGATCAGATCTACCAAAGTACGATACCGATTGGTTGGATGAATCAACACGCACTGCTGTTTCCAAGCAATACTTTGTAAATGTTAGAGGAGGAGGAGAAAATTCTAATTTTTCGTTTTCTGCAGGAACACAAGACGATGAAGGGATATTACTAAATACCTTTTTGAAGAAGAACACCATGCGCTTTAATGGTGAGTTCACGGTGAAAGATTGGTTGAAAGTAGGAGGAAGTATGTCATACTCAGATACCAAGACCAACATTGTAGATGATTATAGAATAGGTGCTGATAATATTACAATGAGTACTCTTTTCTATTTACCTATTTATCCTACTAGATATGAAGATGGTACAGCTGTAAATGCTGATGATTTACTGAACGCTAATGGAACTTGGGATGTATGGTATGGAGCAACACCAAAAGATAGATTAAATGCTTTGAATAGAGACTTTTACAAAAGACAAGTTACCCGTAACATCTTCACTGAAATCAATTTCACCAAAGATCTTAAATTAAGAACGTCATATTCAATCTTAAATTATAATACAGAAGGAAGAACACATATAGGAAGACGAGTTGATACATTTGTTAACAGAACCTCTGCTTCTTTAACTAATGCAAATTTGAATCAAAATCTAATTGAAAATGTGTTGAGTTATAGTCCTACTATAGATGAAAACCATTCGTTTGGTGCTATACTTGGAGCTTCAAGACAAGAAAATGAACTGTTTCAGTTTGGTTTGACTGCTCAGGATTTTGACGATTTTTATAGTTTTAATAATGTTGGACAAGGGACAGCCGAACCTTCTGTTTTTAGTGATTTTAGTAGAAATACTACCGATTCTTATTTTGGACGGATAAATTATGGCTATAAGAACAAATATTTACTTGAATTCACAGGTCGTTACGACGGGTCTTCAAGATTTGGGAAAAACAATAAGTATTCATTTTTCCCGTCTGCGGGAATAGCTTGGAAGGTATCCAATGAACCATTTTTACAGGATTCAGAAACTTTAAGTGACTTAAGATTAAGGGTTACCTATGGAGAGAGCGGAAATGATGCAATTGGTAATTATGCCAGAATTTCTAGTCCAGGAGTACAAGAGGTCAGCTTTAATAATACAAGATTTACCGGGTCTTCGCAGAGCTCCATAGGTAACGATAATTTAAGATGGGAAAAAACAGAAGAGTATAATATTGGATTTAACCTTGGGCTTTTCAATAGAGTAGATATTACAGGAGATTATTACAGTAGAACCACAAAAGACCTATTGTTCAACGTCCCTATAGCATCATTTACTGGCTATTCATCCATACTTTCAAATGCGGGGTCGATTAGAAACAACGGAATAGAACTGTTAGTTAGTAGTACCAATGTGATGACCGATAACTTTAGCTGGAGCAGCTCTATTAATTTCACAAAGAACGTTAATAAAATTCTATCCCTTGGAACTGAAGATGCCGATATTTTTACCGCGCCAATATGGTGGAACCAACAGATTTTTAGGGTAGGTGAATCGGCAGGTGCTTTTTGGGGCTACAATCGATTAGGAACTTGGGGAACAGATGAGGTAGACGAAGCTGCTGTTTATGGTAGAATACCTGGAGATATTAAGTTAGAAGATAAGAATAATGACGGTGTCTTGAACTTTGATGATCAACAAATTATAGGCAGCGGTTTGCCAGATTATACAATGAATATTGGCAACACATTTTCGTATAAGAACTGGGATTTAAGTGTGGACATACGAATTAGTAAAGGAAACGATATTCTAGATCATTCTATAATTCTTTTTGTTGACCGTATGGGATATGGTAATACGTATAAAAAATTCTATAATCAGGCATGGACTCCTGAGAATCAAAATACCATGTACCCTAGGGTTCGTAAAAATATTAAGAAGTTTGATGGAGCCGATTCAGGACAAGTATTTGATGGAAGCTTTATAAGAGGTCAAAACCTAAGCCTTTCCTATAATTTTGACCGAAATTTCCTCGAAAAGGTTAATCTTCAAGGGATGAAAATTTACTTAAATCTTCAAAACTTCTTTATCATTACAGATTATCATGGGTACGATCCTGAGGTTAGCTCTTTTGGAGGACAATTTTCTGAAGGGATAGAACTTAATGGATATCCAAAGGCGATGAATATAAATATGGGAATAAATTTAAAAATATAATAAGATTATGAAAAAATATATAATATTAATTGTTGTTTGTTGTTTCGTTTTTTCTTGTGAGGATTTCTTAGATGAGACTCCAAGATCAGAAAAAACAACTGAGGGAACCACATTATTTGATGCTCAAGAGTCTGTTAATGGAATTTATGCTTTTTTAAGGTTCCCATATGATAAGACAGGTTTTGCAAAAATGGCTTTTTCAATTTTGGAAGTTAGTACAGGAACATTAAAACCTGCTGTAGGAACTCAAGATACTGATTTAGAGGATGCTTATGTGCTAAGTTATAGTTCTAGCAGTGCGAGTGCTGAGAATTTGTGGACTTCATATTATGGTGGTATAGAAGCAGCTAATATAGCGATTGCCTCTATTCCAAACATTAATGACCCAGAATTAACAGCTACTATTGCTGATGCGTTGTTGGGTGAAGCACACTTTTTAAGAGCATATTATTACTTTCAACTGGTACAAATATTCGGAGAAGTCCCTCTTAATTTAGTTCCTTCAACCTCTCCTGAGGATGGACTACTATCAAAGTCCAGTGTACAGGAGGTGTACGAAACAGTAATCGTTCCCGATCTGTTAATAGCAGAAAACGCAGGATTGCCTAATACAAATACAAATGGTCGAGTAAGTAAAGGGGCTGTTAAATCATTATTAGCCAAAGTGTATTTAACTATGGCAGGAGACCCACTTTTACAAACGGATAAGTACGTTTTAGCAAGAGATAAAGCCAAAGAGGTAATTGATGCCAATTGGTACAATTTATTTCTAACAGATGGTTCTTCAACTTGGTTTGATAAGTTAAGTAATCCTGCTTTTGACAATACCGAAGAGCATATTTTTATGGTTCAATACGATGGGGCGTCAATTGTGTCCTCGATCTCAACATATTTCACTCCACTCGGAGGTGAAGCAATAACCAATCAAAGCTTGCACTTTGGGGGGATGGAGCCTGAATCTGATTATATCAACCTTTACGATGCATCAGATTTAAGAGGGCAAAATCAAGGGTTCTTTTTTAATGAATTAGATGGTTTTACTTTTAATAACTCTGTTTACAAATATTTTTACGATGCATTTAGGACAGAAAATGGAATTTCTAGTAAGGATGTACCTTTAATACGTTATGCCGATGTACTCTTGACTTATGCAGAAGCTCAAAACGAGACAGGTTCGTCTGATGCTTTGGCCTATTTGGCCTTGAATATGGTTAGGTTAAGAGCTGGATTACCAGAGGTTTCTGGACTTTCTCAGGGTCAATTTAGAGAAGAAGTTTGGAAACAACGTTTCCTTGAGTTTCCAGCGGAAGCAGGACTCATTTGGTTTGACCAACGACGAACCCAAAAAGTATACAATGGGACGGGATTCGAGAATTTTATTGGATATACCTTGTCCAATGGGAAAACTTTGGCCGAAAGCAATCGATATTTCCCTATTCCGCAAAATGAAAAAGTACTTAATCCTAATTTGTAATTTTAATTTTATTTAAGGTAGAGTTATTTTGGTTTAATCAACAATAATTTAGAAATACATATGAAATTAGGATTTGGATTATACAGGCATATGCTAAATGAAGATCACTATAAGTTTGCTAAGCAATGTGGTGCAACGCATTTGGTAATCCATCTGGTAGATTATTTTGGACATAATAAAGATGAGGCAGATCAACCCATAGGCGGAACCGATGGTTGGGGCAAGGCTGGTGATCCAAATGAAATTTGGAGCTTGGATCTGTTACGTTCCATTAAAAAAGAGATCAATGACAATGGTCTTGAATTGGAGGCTATTGAGAACTTCGATCCTGCACATTGGCATGATATACTTTTGGACGGGCCGAAAAAGAAAGAACAGATTGAAAACCTCAAGCAGTTGATTAGAAATGTAGGAGAAGCAGGAATTCCTGTTTTCGGATATAACTTTTCACTAGCCGGTGTGTCTTCAAGGGATATTGGCCCTTATGCAAGAGGCAATGCTGTTTCTGTAGGTATGAATGGAACTGTGGATGAAACGCCAATACCTAACGGGATGGTTTGGAATATGGTGTACGATGATAATGCGTCTGAGGGGACTTTACCAAGGATAAGTCATGACGAGCTTTGGGGAAGGCTTCAATATTTTTTGGATGAATTATTACCAGTAGCCGAAGAGGCAGGTGTGAAATTAGCGGCCCATCCCGATGATCCACCAATGCCTTATGTCCGCAATACTCCTAGATTGGTTTATCAACCAAAGATGTATCAACGGTTGATTGATTTGAAACCCAGCCCATCTAATAATCTTGAGTTTTGCTTAGGTTCTATTGCCGAAATGACAGAAGGAGATGTCTATGAAGCAACAGAAACCTATAGTAAAAAAGATAAGATTAGCTATATCCATTTTAGGAATATAGTAGGTAAAGTACCTCACTACAAAGAAGTTTTTGTTGATGAAGGGGATATTGACATGTTCAGGATATTGAGAATTTTAAAGAAGAACAATTTTGAAGGAGTGTTGATTCCAGATCATACTCCTCAAATGACCTGTGATGCATCCTGGTATGCGGGAATGGCTTATGCCATGGGATATATGAAAGCGGCCATAAAATTATTGAATGATTAATAGTATTTATAAAAATAAGTTTTTGAGTTAGTTTTTTAGTTGATAAGGGGGTTTCTTATACCTGTTTTATACATGGGAAATCCCTCTATTCAACTAGAACAAGGGTTAGGTTGTCTAAAAGAGATCAACGTGCACGCGATTAATGAAAAGAATATTCATACTATGGTTTGGATGTATATAGTCTAATAAACTGTTTATGGCTAATACGTTGGATAGAGTAATTGGCAAGGTGTTTTAAGTCAGAATAAGATAGAGATTCTTAAAAAGAAAAAATTAAAAAGTAATGAAGTTTAAGAGAAGTTTGGTCGTGTTAGCTTTATATGGAATATTACTAAGTATTTCCTGTGTGCATAACAAAGAGGTAAAGAAAGAAAATAATACGGCAAACCCTGAAGATGATGTCGAGAACAATCTTACTGGTAAGGTATATACAGATTTTTTCAATATGCCTGAAGACAAAAGATTAACAACAGCTATAAACGACAGTATTACCTTTATAGTGCACCCCTATTTTAAATACCATAAAAAAGGAAGTATAGGTAGGGAAGTGAAATTAGTTTTTAATAATAATACGTATAACGGAGACATACAAGTAACTTTCACCTCTGAAAAAAGGAAATCAATAACCGTTTTAAATGTAGTGCCTGGAGAAGATACATATCCCTTGTTGCTTCCAGAAGGGGTTTCTATTGGTAATGATGCGAGTATTGATATTCATATTAAAACCAAGTTTCAAACCATTACAAAAAGGATAGTCGTTCCTAAAAAAAGGTTATGGACGGTTTATTTGTATCCACATTCACACATTGATATTGGATATACTAATACACAAGCGAATTGTGAAATAATCCATACACGTAATTTGGTAAACGGCGTTAAGTTAGGTGAAAAAACAGCTCATTATCCAGAAGGGGCTAAGTATTTATGGAATCCAGAAGGACTTTGGCCGATTGAAAGGTACTTCAATAAGGCCTCGGCAGAAGAAAAGAATAGGATAGTAGAAGGTATCCAAAAAGGCTATCTAAGGTTGGATGCAGGTTATGCAAATCTGTTAACAACAGACACAAACGGAGAAGAGCTCATTGAGTTTTTTAAGTTTAGTAAAAAATATGAAAAACTTACTGGAAAGCCAATAGAGACATTCGTTCAGGTGGACGTTCCTGGAATGACCTGGGGTATAGTTCCCGTGGCCTCAAAATTAGGGATAAAATATTGCCTTTCATTTAATAATGGATATGATAGAGTTGGACGTTCTACTAAGCATAGTTTTAAACCATTTTGGTGGGCAGATGCCAATGGAAAAAACAAGATGCTTTTCCTACAAGCAGGGAGCTATAATCCTGGAGCACTAATAAAAGGGAAGGATTATTGGCCATCAATGGCTGGTCAAACAGATCCATCGAAGCTCTTGGAGATTGTTAAGACCGATAATCCAAGAGAGAACTTTATAGAGCCATATATCAATAAAATACTGCCTCAATTAGAGGTGTCTGATTATTATCCTTATGACATTTTTGTGATGTCCTGGGCGATGGCAGATAATACGCCCATTGATGCTGATTTGCCGGAAGCGGTTAAAAGTTGGAACGAAGAGTATGCTTACCCTAAATTAGTTATTGCCGGAGCCACAGATATTTTAAAGGCATTTGAGGAAAAGTATGGAGACCAACTGCCCACGTTTAAGGGAGATTTCACTGAATATTGGACAGATGGTCTAGGCACTGCAGCAAAGCAAACGGCTACAAATAGACAAACAAAAGAACGTTTATTGCAAGCAGAGACATTATGGACCATGCTAAACTCCAATAAACCCGTTGATAGGGATAAATTCGACGAAGCATGGAGAAATGTTATTTTAGGAACTGAACATACTTGGTGCTACATGGTTCCAGACCAACAACCTTTATCGGATAATATTTTACAAGTAAAGTTTGATCATTTTGAGAAATCAAAGGCAATGAGCCATGAACTTATATCTCAGGCTTTAACTGCCGTTGAGAAAGAAAATAGCGAAATTTTAGGAGTGTTCAATACGTTGTCATGGAATCGGTCTGGGGTAGTAAAATTATCGAAAGCACAAAGTGAAGATTATAACGCTGTTATTGATGAGAAGGGGGGGCAGGTGTTGTCACAAAAATTATCAACAGGCGAACTGTTGTTTTATGTTGATGAGATTAAGGCATATGGCAGCAAAAAATATCGTTTAACAAACAAGAAAGAAAAGATAAAAGCTACCCTAGGTAACGACAATGTTTTAGACAATGGTATTGTAAAGGTTACTATTAACAAAAACACAGGCGACATATCTAGTATAATAAGAGAAGGCGAAGAGTTTGTAAAACAAGATGAAAATTTTTCGGTTAACAGTTACCATTATTTAAAAAAAGATGATAATACGGATAAGGCATTTGGAACAAGGAACAACAAGTATTTTATAAAAGAAAATGGTCCTTTGATGACTAAAATTGTTATAGAATCTTCAGCGGAAGGAGTGCACAAGCTAGTAAGGGAGGTTTCACTTTATAAGAATGAGGCACATATAGAAATTAACAATATAGTAGATAAGATAAGAACTACCGATAAGGAAGGTGTACACTTTGGTTTTGCTTTTAATATGGAAGATCCGGAAATAATTGTAGACATACCATGGGGTAAAATGGAAATTGAAAAGGAACAGTTATTAGGCGCTAATAGGAATTGGATAACAGCCAGACGCTGGGTAGATGTTTCAGAAGGGGATAAGAGTATCGCGTGGACGTCTTTAGACGTGCCAGTATTTGAGGTCGGTGATATTAGAGCAAATATAATAGGCTCTGCTTTTGAATCTAAGCAATGGGTAGATAAACTAAATCCTAATGGGACTATATATTCATGGGCTATGAATAATCATTGGCATACCAATTTCCAGTTAAGTCAGGAAGGAATACACAGTTTTAAATATGCAATACTTCCATATAATACAAAAAGTGACATTGCCAAGGCAAATCATTTTGGAAATGAGCAGTTTCAGCCTTTAATAGCAACAACGATTACAGAAGATTTTGATTTAGCACAAATTTTAGAAATTGAGGGCAATCCTTTAGTGTTTGCTACAGTTTTTAAAACCAGTAAAGATGGCAAATCGGCCCTAATAAGACTACGCTCTTTATCAAACCATATAGAGAATGTTCGTTTAAACTGGAAAAGTAAACTACCATTAGGGGTTTATAAATACAATATGAAGGATGATAGTTTAGGGGAAGTGGTTAAAGATGCTATAGCAGTGCCACCAACTGATTTTATAACGCTTAAAATAGTTTGGTAAATTAATAAAGAAACAAATAATAGTTTTATAAAAGATCAAGATGAGTTCAATAAGTAAAAATAATTTAATGATGAAATATAATATTTGCACTATTTTTTTTGTATTGATAATGGGATTTGGGTTTTCTCAAAATTCATCAAACAAGGCTACCGTTTCAATTGAATATGAGAAACCTTATAAGTATGAATACATAGGAACTAATATTTTAGTTAAAGGAACTTTAGATATAGATTCTAAAGACAGTTATGAAAAAGTAATTTTTCAGGATGGTCGAACGTTTCAAATAGAAGTTGAAGGCGGAAAGGCTAAGGTTTGGTTACCGGTTATAGGTGAAGCTGGGATTATAAAGTTTGTTGGCAAAAAAAGGGACGCTAACAAGGAGCAATTATTTACGCCTTTGGTTACTTCAGATTGGGATTATTTTAAAGAAGGAACCTTTCATATTATTGCGTCTTCACATCAGGATATAGCATGGATGGATACCCCAGAATATTGCCGACATGAACGAATAAATGATATCATCGCACCAGCTCTTGATATTATGAAGACAGATGAGCATTATTATTTCGGCATGGAACAAGCCTTAAACCTCAAAGAGTTTATTGAGGATCAACCAGAACGAAAGGAAGAAGTAATAGAACGCTATCGGGAGGGAAGGTTTACTTGGGGGGCCACTTACAATCAGCCTTATGAAGGAATGCAAACAGGGGAACAATTGATCAGGGAAATGTATTTTGGTAAATTATGGATTAAAAACAACTTTGATGGGATCAATGAGGAAACAGCCTTTAATACCGATGTTCCCGGGAGAACATTGCAATTTCCGCAGATATTAGCAAAATCAGGGGTCAAAAACCTATTTGTTTCTAGAATGAAAGAAGGCTTTTTCGATTGGCATTCACCAGATGGTTCTTCAGTACTTACATATTCACCGGGCAATTATGGTTGGGCAGCTATGTTTTATAAGCTTTTTGATGAGGATGCCATTGAAGCCATGCATAAAATTCAGAACAGGGTTAAAATTTGGAGTGATTATTATAGGGAACGCAAGCTCTCACCACATTTTGCTATTGTAATTAGTAACGATGCTTCTGGTCCAACAGATTATGGTAAGCTTGTTAAGGAATGGAATACCATCATTTCCAAGACAGGAGCTAAAATTCCGACTTTAAGGCATTCGACGGTGGCGGATTTTCTATCTGATGTTAGAAACCCAAACGCTGACTTTGAAGATCTTGAAGGGGATCGTCCCAATATCTGGGCATATATCCATGGTCCCGGTCATCACAAAGCCATAACAGCTTCAAGAAAAGCCGGTAGATTGTTGCCCTCGGCCGAGATATTTGGTGCCGTTGAATCCATATTGAACAATAGTTTTGCAAATTACCCTCAAGACGATTTGTCCAAGGCTTTTGAGGAGTCTATTTACCCGGATCATGGTTGGGGAGGTAAAAATGGCCATATAACCGATAGTATATTTAAATCAAAATTGGAGTTTGCTGCAAATGAAGCGGATAGGTTGGTTGGGAAATCCCTGAAAGGTATTTCTAAAAATATCAAGACCAATAAGAAGAATGCCATAGTGGTATATAATGATCTTTCGTGGAAACGAAGTGGATTGGCATCTGTTACCATAGCGAATGCAAACAAATACCATGTTGTAGATAATAATGGAAAAATGGTGCCATCACAGGCTAGTGCATCGGACAAAAACAAATTACACTTTTATGCTTCGGATATTCCTTCCATTGGATATAAAACATTCTATTTAAAGCGTGGAGCTGCCAATAGTTCGGGAGTCAATAAAAAAATAGCACCAAATATGTTGTCCAATGCGTATTACACGATGCATCTTGGTAACGGAGGAATTACATATTTATATGACCACGTTTTAAACAAAGAAGTTTTGAATACAACAAAGTTCTCTGGTGGCGATGTGATGATGCTGGAATACGATGGTAATGGCGCTGGTGAATTTACGCAAATGACGGAGCCTAAAATGAATGGTGTATTTGACCCCAATGGAAATTCATATAATGCGACTTATGAAATAACGAGCGCCAATCCTTCAAATTGGAGTGTTTTGGTGGATGGGGAAGTTTTTACGGAATATGAAACACGAACCAAATTCAAACATGCCCAAGTAGTTCAAAGGATACGTGTGTATCATCAAGACAAGAAGATTGATTTTTTTGTTGATTTACTCAACTGGGATGGTACCCATAATCGCGAATTCCGTTTTGCGCTTCCTATTAATACCAAAGATGCAAAGATTAAATATGAAGTGCCTTTGGCCATAGCCGAAGTAGGTAAAACCGAAATGAAGGAAGCTCCTATGGGTTGGGCTTGGGGCGGTACATACGATCAAAAACCTGATGCCATTCACCCGAGGGAGGTAATGAATTTTATTAGTTCGGAGAATGAAACATTTGGCGTGACGCTTGCTACAGATGTTGCTTTGGCAGACTGGATTGATCCCACTCGCGAAGCAGTAGATTATTCTGTATTACAGGGGATTCTTTTGTCATCGCATAAAAGTTGTCATGGGGAAGGAAATTGGTACCATCAAACAGGAGACCACCATTTTAAGTTTTCAATGACATCGCATAATCCAAGTGAAAGTATACCTTACCAGTTTGGTACCGCTTCCAATCATAAATTATGGACTGTTTTAAAACAAAACCTTAACACTAAAGGAGTATTAGGAGAAAACACTGGTTTTTTTGAAGTGTCCGATCCCATGGTGCGCATTAGCACTGTTAAAAGGAGTGAAGATGGTAAGGGTATTATAGTGCGTTTGGTAGAAATGGAAGGAAAGGATAAACAGGTAACAATAAAACTACCCGAAGAATGCAAGGAGTTGATTAAGGTAAATTTGATAGAAAAGGAGGAAAAAACTATTGAAGCCCAAACAGGTACGGAAATTAGCATTAATATAGGCATGAATGCCATTGATACCTATATGCTCATATTGAAAAAGTAAAATGGGATTAAATATTAAAAATATATGCATAAAATAAATAAGGAAGGAACAATTCAGCAGTTTATCATTAAAAAAAGAGGGTTTCATCCTTTCTTAATTAAGGGCGATTGGCAGGTAGCACAATTAAATTATATTGAAGATCAGGACATCAAAAATATAGAAAAGATAGATGTCCATTATGAAACAGATGAAGTTTTTGTATTACTGGAAGGCGAGGCGGTATTGATAGCTGCGGTATTTGAAAATAACCGTTTGAGTTTTACTGCCGAATATATGAAGCCTATGGTGACGTATAATGTACCTAAGGGTACTTGGCATAATATTGCGATGGAAAAGGAAAGTAAGGTGTTGATTGTAGAAAAAGCTAATACGCATCTGTCTGATTTTGAGTATTATAAACTGGATTTAGAGCAGCTGTCTGCTATGCGTGTTGAAGTTAATAAAGTACTAACTAATAATAGATTAAAAAAATAGAGAATTATGAATTTATGGAAAGATGATAAAGAGCTTTTTGATATTGCAAAAAAGGAACTTTTTGTGGCTCTTGTCGGCGATATTTTGGATAAACTAGGGCTTCAACATCAATTTTTACCACCAACCATAAAACCGTTGCGTGATGATTTTGTGGTTATAGGTAGAGCTATGCCAGTTTTGGAAGCTGATGTTTTTGAAGAGACTGCAGAGGTAACTAACAATCCAATGATGAAAAAACCCTTTGGAATTATGTTTGAAGCCTTAGATAGTCTTCAAGAAAACGAGGTATATATCTGTTCGGGATCTTCCCCAAGATATGCTCTTTGGGGTGGTTTAATGAGTACTAGAGCTATAAAATTGAAAGCTTCGGGTGCTGTTTTACACGGCTGGTCTAGGGATACAAATGAAATTTTGAATCTTGATTTTCCTACATTTTCCTATGGAGGTTATGCACAGGATCAAGGGCCTAGGGGTAAAGTTATAGACTATCGTGTCCCTATTGAAATAGAAGGTGTACGCATCCATCCCGGAGATATCATTTACGGAGATCGGGATGGTGTATTGGTAGTGCCTGAAAAAGTGGTTGCCGAAGCTTTTACTGGCGCGATTGAAAAAGCTAGAGGAGAAAAATTGGTAAAACAAGCCTTAGAGAATGGTATGAGTACTGTAGATGCTTTCAATAAGTTTGGTATTATGTAAATAATTTTCTTTTATGAGAGATATTAGACTAAGAGTAGTATTAATTTTTATGGTTCTTCCATTCATTATGTTCGGTCAGCATAAAGAAACGGACGGGATTAGAGTTTTCTTTTTGGGAGGTCAGTCAAATATGGTTGGATATGGTATCAATA
This sequence comes from Jejuia spongiicola, assembly GCF_023502325.1. Classification (NCBI taxonomy): domain Bacteria; kingdom Pseudomonadati; phylum Bacteroidota; class Flavobacteriia; order Flavobacteriales; family Flavobacteriaceae; genus Jejuia; species Jejuia spongiicola. The sequence goes on along the minus strand of NZ_JAMFLZ010000010.1, from coordinate 11,368 downwards.
AAGATTTGCCAAAGTCCTTAAATCAAGAGTTTGCAAATGTTTTTATTTTTCATGGTACCCCTAGCGTGGTTAATGATTCATTGGCAGGACTTGGAAAATGGGAAAAATTGAAACCGGGTCATGGTGAAATGTTTTCATTCGATGGGCATAAAAATATAATGTCTAATTTGTTCGGAGTCGAAATTTCCTTTGCAAAAAGGATGCAGGAAATTTACCCCGATCAGAAAATTGCAATTATTAAATATTCTCATGGAGGGACTTCAATTGACAGTATTCAGAAAGTTGCATCTTGGGATCCTGATTATAATGGTGATAAAGACAAAATGGGAATCAATCAATATGATTTTTTTCTCAGAACTATGCATAAGGCGTATGCAATATCAGATATAGACGGTGATGGCCACTCTGATCGATTAATACCCTCAGGAATTGTTTGGATGCAAGGAGAAAGCGATGCACTTCATACTGAAGAAGTAGCATTGCGATATTATACAAATCTTAAGAGGTTGATGGACCTTATTCGTGCCGCATTGCATAAGGATGATTTACCTGTTGTTATTGGAAAAATATCGGATTCAGGAATGAATAAAGAAGGGAAAATGTGGAAATATGGTGAGTTAGTTCAATATGCTCAAGAAAAATATGCAAGAATAGATAAAAATGCAGCAATTGTAAGAGACACTAAAGATTACGGATATTCAGACGGCGCACATTACAATAGTGCTGGGTATATAAGCTTAGGAGAATCATTTGCTAGTCTTCTTTATGAATTAAATAATGAATAAACATGAAAACCAAAACGTCTAAATACCTCTTAGGAATCAGTTTTGTCTCAACTATAGGAGGCTTTCTTTTCGGCTATGATACTGCCATAATATCCGGTTGTAATACCTTTCTGGAACAACAGTTTCAATTAACTCCCGTAATGCTTGGATGGGTTGTTTCCTCGGCACTTCTGGGAACCATTTTTGGATGTATTGTCTCTGGGATGATTACGGATCGCTTAGGCAGGAAAAAGGCCTTAATTATTGCTGCTGTTTGTTTAACCATTTCTGCATTGGGTTCTATGCTGCCTCCTCAGTTTTTGGGTGATTTAGAAAACCCAATGTGGGTTACATCAGAGGTAGGACAGGCGTTTAATTTTTTGTTAGTTGTTCGCATTATTGGGGGCATAGGTGTCGGTATTACATCTGTTGTGGCACCCATTTATATCTCAGAGCTATCATTGCCACAGAACAGGGGTAAAATGGTTTCGTTGTACCAACTTTCTATAACGTTGGGAATTCTATTGGCGTTTTTGGTGGATTGGATCGTTTTAAATCATGCAGGAAGTGCTGCGGGTGTTATTTCTAATGCACCTTCAGGTTTCTTTAATTGGTTGTTTGTAGATGAACTGTGGCGTGGTATGTTTGGTACCGAAATACCAATTGCGCTACTATTTTTAACCCTTCTTTTTGTGGTTCCCGAAACACCAAGGTGGTTGGTTTCTAAAGAGCGGTATAATGAGGCCATGCAAATTATGATAAAAATCAACGGAAAAGAGCATGCCGAATTACAAATGGCTGAGATAAAAGAAATGGTGGGTTCTGAAAAAGGTGGTATAAAAGAATTGTTTCAGCCATTTTTAAGAATTCCACTTTGGATTGGGATACTGCTGCCCATGTTTGCCCACTTAAGTGGTATTGCTGCTATCATGTATTTTGCACCCAATATCATCAATGAATCTATTAATAGTGTTGAAAGTTCTTTTTTAGGAGCCGTATTGGTAGGCATAGTAAATTGTGCATTTACTTTTGTTGCCATTATGAATATTGAAAAGTTTGGAAGAAAAAAACTCCTTTTAATTGGCGTTATGGGAGCTTTTGTCTCTTTAACCGGAGTAGGGATATTATTTGCGATAGGATCTAAATTTGTTATCATTCCATTATTAATGTATGTGGCAAGTTTTGCCTTTTCCTTCGGACCAATTGTATGGGTTATTATTAGTGAGATATTCCCAACTCGAATAAGAGGACTGGCAGTATCATTAGGTAGTTTTTCACTAATGGTAACAGGTTTTGTAATAACCCTTACCAATCCAGTTTTAATAAAAGCAGTAATGCCCTCTGGGACTTTCTTTATTTACGCTTTGCTAACACTTCCGGCCATTTGGTTTATATGGAAGTTTGTTCCTGAAACTAAGGGTAAATCATTGGAAGAAATAGAAAGATTCTGGAGAGAAAAAACTAGAAAATAACATCAAAATGAATTTATAAATGGAGAGCATAGATTTAAGAGGAAAAAAGGCTTTGGTTACGGGAGGTAGTCAGGGTATTGGAGCAGGAATTTGCATAAAGTTAGCAGCATGTGGCGCCGATGTGCTTGTTAATTATTATAGCAATAAAGAAAAAGCAGAAGAATTGGTTTCTGAATTAAAAAAAAACTACGGTGTTCAAGCATGGTCAGTTTATGCCAATGTAGCTAAAAGTAGCGACGTAAAAAAAATGTTTTTAACTGTTGATGAAAAAATGGGAGGGGTAGATATATTGGTAAACAATGCAGGAGTAGAAACTATCAATCATGTACTAGATCTAACAGAGGAGGAGTGGGATAAAATTATAGATATTAATTTAAAAGGGCCTTGGTTGTGTGCGCAACAAGCAGGATTAAGAATGGAGAAAACAGGCGGAGGTGTTATTATTAATATTTCTTCAATTCATGATGTGGTACCAAGGAAAGGGCTAATTCATTATTGTTCGGCAAAAGCAGGTCTTAAAATGTTTTCTAAATGTTTGTCCTTAGAATTGGCAGAGAGTAATATCAGGGTCATATCTGTTGCTCCAGGAGCGATTGAAACCAGTATGAATAGAGAAGAAATAAACAATTTTGGACGAGATAAATTCGAAAAATGGATTCCTTCGGGAAATATAGGAGAAGTTAATGATGTTGCCAATTCTGTAGCATTTCTGGCTAGTGATTTGGCCTCATATATTCATGGTGCTGATCTGTATATTGATGGCGGTTATATGAATAATACAATACAATATGACCCTAGACCAACTAGAAAAGAAAGTTAAATTGAAAGAAATAGGTTTCTTAAATTGGTAAGAAAAAATAATCCACCGTACCACAATAATCATGTTTTATACAGGTAGTTATACACAACAGGGAGCACCTGCGGCTAATCCAACAGGAAAAGGAATCGGGTGTTTTCAGCTTAATTCTGAATCAGGGGCGATAGAGCTTTTGCATAATACCTTACAAAGAAACCCGAGTTATCTTGTGATTTCAAAGGATAGGAACCATTTATATGCCGTTGAGGAAATGTACGAAAGCTTAAATCCTCAAGTTCATGCCTATAAAATTGAAAAGAAAGGACAGTTAACGCTTTTGAATACGCAAAAGATTAATGGCGATTATGCCTGCCATTTAGCAATTATACAGGATAAATTAGTGGTTGCTTGTTATGTCTCAGGTAGCATTTTGTCTTATCCCATTATGGAAGATGGCCGTCTAGCGGCTTGCGAACAGGAAATTAAGCATGAAGGTGTTGGGCTTAATCAAAAACGACAGGAAGCCCCGCATGCCCATATGGTTTACCCTTTCAGTAATGACCACATATATGTGGTCGATTTAACGCTGGATATGGCAAAGGCATATCGAATCGATTCAAGAACAGGACAATGGAAAAAAACTCCGGCTTTAGACATAAAAATTGAAGCAGGGAGTGGCGCGCGCCATATGGTTATGGATAACAAAGAAGAACTTGCGTTCGTTTTAAGCGAGTTGACTGGGGAAATATTTGTTGCGGATCTGCGTGGTGGAGAAAGTGAGATTGTACAGAAAATATCATTTGTTCCAAGAGCATACCTAGGAGCGATTGGAGGTGCTGCCATAAGAATGCACCCCAGCGGAGAATACCTCTATGCCTCTAATAGAGGTTCGGATACTATCGCCATTTTTAAGGTTGATAAGGGATCAAGGAAATTAACGGTTGTTGCCCACCAATCAACTGAGGGTAAGACCCCTCGTGATTTTAATATGGATCCAAGTGGTGAATGGCTCATTGCTGCGAATCAGGATTCAAGCACAATAGCAGTATTTGAAATTAATGAGATAGATGGAACATTGAACTTGAATTCTTTGGTTGAAGTAGAGACACCTGTAAATATTTGTTGGTTATAGATTAAACAATGCAAAGGATTTAAAACTATAAAAAATGATTGAACTTAAGGGAATAGCCTGGGATCATCCAAGAGGATATGAACCGTTAATTGCTACATCAGAGGAATTTAAAAAGAGTCATCCTAATGTCATAATAAAATGGGATGTGCGCTCGCTTAAAGAATTTGGTGATATGCCTATAGAGCATCTAATTGAACGTTATGACCTTATCACTATTGATCATCCCTACATGGGACAGGCAGATAAAAATGGATTGAAAAAAGAGTTTACTTATGATGGTGTTCACCCTAATCTTGCCGGCTATAAAATCATGGAACCCATAGTGATGAAAGCTATTAACAAAGCAATAAATCAAGAGTAACTAAAAGGTGTAAAGATGAATCCAATCAGATTAAATAAAATATGGCTTTTAATTATAATTGTACAATCCATTTTCACTTATGGTCAAAAAAAGGAGGTAATAAGGGTTTATTACTTGGGAGGGCAGTCAAATATGGATGGTTTTGGGTATAACGATCAATTGCCAAATTCGTTTGAAAAGTCCGTGGAAAATATTTGGATTTTTCATGGAAACCCAGTCGGTGATAATGAGACTAATGGAGGTTTAGGAAAATGGAACATTATGCAACCTGGTCATGGCTATGGATTTTCAGCAGATCAGAAAGGTAATAACCTTTCAGATAGATTTGGTCTGGAGTTGTCTTTTGGTAAAAGACTGCAAGAGCTTTACCCGAATGATAAAATTGCAATAATTAAATATTCAAGAGGGGGGACGTCTATTGATAGTTTAGCCGCAGGGGAGTATGGCTCATGGGAGCCAGATTATCGAGGGACCAATGGACTAAATCAATATGATCATTTTTTAAATACCATAAGGTCGGCTTTTAGTAAAAATGATATTGATTCAAATGGGATAGCGGACCTATTTATGCCATCTGGAATAATTTGGATGCAAGGAGAGAGTGATGCCTACTATACAGAAGAGATTGCATTGCGCTATTATCCAAATTTAAGGAGATTATTGAATTTAATTCGAGCAAGTTTGTTAAAGGATGATTTACCCGTTGTAATTGGGAAAATTTCTGATTCAGGACAAGACACTGATGGAAAAGTATGGAATTATTGCGAGCTGGTTCAACATGCTCAGGAAAAGTATGTAAGAATAGACGAAAATTCAGAAATAGTTAGAACTACAGCTAATTATAATTATTCAGATGCAGCACATTACAATAGTGAGGGATATATAGATTTGGGAAAGAAGATGGCTGAAGCTATTTACAACTTGGAGAACCAAATTGAATCAAAAACAGGATATAATGAATTTCATGAATAAAATTTTTATTTGGTCATTTACAGTGTCATTGGCTGGATTTTTATTCGGTTTTGATACCATAGTGATTTCAGGAGCAGACAAAACCTTACAAAATATATGGGGCTCCTCAGATCTTTTTCATGGTATGGTGGTTATGGCTATGGCGCTATGGGGAACTGTGATAGGCGCAATATTTGGAGGCATTCCAACCAACCGAATAGGGCGAAAAAATACGCTTATTTGGATTGGTGTTTTGTATTTTGTTTCTGCCATTGGTTCAGCAACGGTAAATGATCCCTATACATTTGCCTTTTTTAGATTTATTGGCGGATTAGGTGTAGGGGCATCTACAATTGCAGCACCAGCTTATATTTCAGAAATAGCACCAGCAAAAAAAAGGGGGCGCTTAGTAGCAATGTATCAATTTAGTATTGTTTTTGGGGTGCTTGTAGCATTTATATCTAATTATCTATTAAGCAATCTTGGTGAAAATGCTTGGCGTTGGATGATCGGCGTTGAAGCCTTTCCTGCGTTTATCTTTTGTCTATTAATTTTTAGAGTTCCTAAAAGCCCACGATGGTTAATAACAAAGGGGAAGATTAATGAGGCAATTAAAACACTTAAAATAATTGATCCTCAAAAAGACATAGAGTTATTTATAAAATCTATTAATCTTGATACGCCTAAGAATAATGAGCATATTTTTTTAAAAAAATATAGAATTCCTTTATTACTGGCTTTTTTTATAGCCTTTTTTAATCAGTTTTCAGGTATTAATGCTTTCTGGTATTATGCCCCAAGAATTTTGGAAGAGGCTGGTCTTGGAACAAGTTCGGCATTATTGAGTAGTGTAGGTATCGGCTTTATTAATGTGGTTTTCACTTTGTTAGGTGTGTACTTAATAGACAGGTCCGGAAGGAAAAAGTTAATGTATATTGGTTCTTTTGGATACATTCTTTCACTAGGTTTGGTGGCCGCAGCATTCTTTTTTAACTGGGGAGGAATAGTTATAGTTACTTGCTTTTTTGTTTTTGTTGCAGCCCATGCAATGGGGCAAGGCACTGTAATTTGGGTTTTTATTTCAGAACTTTTCCCCAATCACTTAAGGGCATCTGGTCAAGCTTTTGGTTCCTCTGTGCACTGGGTTTTGGCGGCTGCAATTCCATCACTTATACCCTCCCTGTTCTCCATCATAGGTCCAGGAGTTGTGTTTGCATTCTTCGCTGTTATGATGATTTGGCAGCTTATCTGGGTGCACTTTAAAATGCCGGAAACCAAAGGGAAATCACTAGAGAAATTAAGTAAAAATTTAACAGAAACACTTTAAAAGTTCACTTTTTGTTGCAGTCTAACACTTACTTTGTGTACGCTGTTGGGCATTGGGGTTAAAAAGCTGTTCGATGAAGGAAAGAGCGGTTGCTTAGTCTCTGCTAATTCAAAAGGGGAGATCTTACCAATATATTTAACCGATTTACAGGATAAAACCGGTAAGATCCAGCCTCGACTGGTCGATATAGATTCGGAATTCGCTCATTTATGCCTTCAGAACTTACATGTTTTGGAAGAGAGCGATTATGTGGTAGCCAAACAATATGTACCCAATCCTGGAGAGTATGATTTTAATACCATATTATTAGAGAAATAATTTTAAAATTTTAGTAAAAGGAATTGGTTTAAGAAATGATAGGTAATCTAAAACATTTTATTGTTTATCGATATTGATGTAAATGTATTACAGTAAAAGCATGATGAGTATTGTTTAGAGATTAGAAAATAATCAATTACTAAATAAATAATTCAAAGAAAAGTCAAAGTTTTGGATAATTTTATTTTTATATAATTTGTACCTTTATAACACCAAAGAAGATCAAATTATATCTTCGAAGTTCTTTTTATAGTTTTGGTGTGCAATTAGGTGTGCATAAATAGATGAAAGTTATAGAATAACAGTAAATATAGGGAGTGAGAGAGGTTGAGGTTAATCCTGCCACCCCGACAAAATTATTAATATCAATTACAACAAAAACCCTATTAATCTTCAGATTAATAGGGTTTTGTCGCTTTTAAGGTTAGCTAACAGCCATTTTTTTATATAAAACTTCTTAATTTATCACATTAAACTATATAAAACACCACTTATTACATAATATGTTACGTTTATTAATTTATGCTCCTGCTTAAGTACTATGTTATGATACTTTAGCTAAGTAAATAGATTTTTTTATTTATACAGTTAATGATTAATAGCAATAATCAATAATTCCAAGCAAAATTATCTGGCCCCTCCCTAAAATTTATGTATGGTACAAACATTTGATAAAGAACTAAATGAAGAGCAGCTTAACTTTTTAAAATTATACGCTTACGGATATTCGATTAAAGAAATAATTTTATTTTATGACAATCGTTCTTTTACTTTAAAGTTAAAAAGGCAAATAGAAGGTATGTTTAAATTGAACGATTGGTTCAAAATTATAGGCATTTCATTTAAAGAAAATATTCTAAATAAAAATGATTTTTTAGAACGTAAAATAATAAATAATGCCTCCGATTATGCACATCAAATTCTTGATGAGTATAATAATAGAGAGAAAAAAAAGTTTTCTAAAGCTAAATTAACAAAGCACGTTATTAGCTTTGTTAATACATGCGATGCAGATCTTTTTTTGAAAAACTCATTTATTCAATTTGATGAAAGTGAAGAGTTTGTAATAAAATATCAATTCAATAAATATTTTGAGTTTATAGAAACAACTAGCGAGCCTTACTTTGATGATGAATTAATACAAGGTATTTTTAAAAAAGCAAAATCAAATTCTTGGTTTGGAGTATTTAGAAAAGTCTTTAATACAGATATAATAAATAAAGAACCATATTCTAATATAAATTTAAAAAGTCAAGCTCAATTGTGTAGTAGAGAAATCTATTCATTCTTAGAGTCGTTACCTTCAAAAAATGATTTGGAAAACGAATTTAAAATTTATAACTGTTTAATAAACTTATATAACACATACGAGTACAGCTATTTGCTTAATAGTTTTTATTCTAGTAGCAATAATGTAGTACGACAGAATAAATAGTTTGATTAATATGAAATTATTTGATACGTAGAAATCGATTTAATTGCTCCTGCCTTCTTCTAGCAATAGGGAGTGATTCTTTATTAGACATTTCGCAATAATTACCATCTACTTTAGTGATTTTTTCGACATGCTTTAAGTTTACTATGTAGCTATTATGAATTCTAAAAAAATCATTTTCGTTAATAATATTTTCAAACTCACCAATATTTCTGGAAGCTACTATTTTTTGATTATTAACAAGATTAAAAACTGTGTACCTGCCTTCAGAATTTAAATAAATTATATCATTTAATTTAACAAATTCAATTTTGTTAATTGAAGAAATCGCTATAAAATCAAGAGGGATATTCTGTATAAAAGCTCCAGACAAATTTTGTACTTGATCTGGTAATGTAAATAATTCATTTTCAATATCTTCATAAGCCTTGTTAACAGCCAAAATCAATTCTTCTATAGCTATAGGTTTTAAAATATAATCTATAGCGTTAAACTTAAATGCTTTAATGGCATACTCACTATAAGATGATACAAAAATGACTTTATATTTTGAGTGTTTAATGGTTTCTAAAACATCAAAACCTGTGCCTGCATCTAAAATAATATCCATGAAAATTAACTCAGGCTCTTTTTCATTTATAAGTTTAATAGCGTCTTTTCTTGTAGAAGCTTTCCCAACTATTTTAATGTTTGGGCAATAGGTTTTAATAAAGTGTTCTAGTAATTTAATGTTTTTTTTCTCGTCATCAACAATTAGGGTTTTAGCTTGTCTCATAGCAAATTTTAGGGGTTAAGTTATTCCTTTTGACACAATGATGATAATTATGTCACAAAAGATAATTATTTTTTGACAAATTTAGAGTCTTAGGTATAACCTAGAGATTCCACTTAAGAAATTGTTTTTAAAATGTATGTGTTTAATTAACTTAGATATTATAGGTTTATGTAAAGTAATTACAAACAAAAAAGTAAGCAAATAAAAAATAATTAAAGTTTATTTATTAAGGCTTAACATTTAAGTTTAGAGAGATTTTTAAAAACAATTTAGTTGCGATTTAAATATAGGGATTAAAAGAATATAAAACAAAGTATTAATTATAAAGAAATTTAGTAATTATAATTGATCACTTTATGTGTTTTATAGATTAAAAACTTACACCTTAATGACACTTCTGCCTTCAAACAATGAAGTGTTTTTCACACATATTCCATATAAGGTACACTTGTTTGTGTATAGCTACACTTATTACTTTTTGTTTATATACTCCAAGTATAATGATGACATTTGATACTAAAAGGTTAGCGTTTTAATTTGTTTAAATCATTGATTTTTAGGGTTTTGATTTTTTTTACCTGTGCTTTTTATTAAAAAATAAACTTCTTACAAAAGCAAATTTTAAATGTACAGAATTCTCTTAATTAATAAGAATAAAGTTAATGATAGGGTAATTAGGAGATATCTTAATAACAGTTTTGTAGATAAACAAGCTCTTTGCGTAACAAATTCTTTTAATGAAGGAATAAATCTTTTAAAAGCTAGAAAGCCTCATTTAGTTATATTAAATGCAATATCCAATAAGAATGATATTAACTATTTTTTTGATAATTGTGGTATAGTAGATTTTCAAACTATAGTTTTATCTAGTAGCGATGCATACGCTTTAACTGCTCTTAAATATAATGTAATAGATTACTTGTTGATGCCTATTAAAGAGGAAGATTTTAGAGAAGCTTTAATAAAAGCGATATCAAAAATTAAAAGCTATTATGGTTTTGATCAACAACAACATGCAAAAAAAATTAATACCATTCTCGCTATTCCTATGTTTAAAAAAATTGAATTTATAGACATTAAAAATGTGATGTATTGTGAAGCACAAGGTAAGTACACACAATTCACTTCGGTTGATAGCGAATTAAAAATATCGAGTAAGAACTTAGGTGCTTACGAGAAGCGATTAAGCAAATTTCAATTTTTTAGAATTCATCATAAGTATTTAGTAAACTTAAACTTTGTATCAAGAATTGATACTTTACCTAGTATTTCTTGCACTTTAAGAAATGGAGTTTCTTTAAAGGTATCAGTAAGAAGGTATGAAGCGCTTTGCAAGTTTTTACAAATTATGTAGCGTATTTAAGGAGCGTTAGTAATAAAAATTAAATCTTTAAAAAAGTTTTACATAAGATATATACCACGTATTTTCCTCTGTTTTTCCACTTATTTCAATAATAGAACACTTATTTCTGTATAAGCTCATTTATTACATGGCGTTTACATAGCCCAACAAATCATTATTTCTTTGCCATTGCTATTATCACAGGCTCTTTGCCTTTTAAACCTTTAATGAAAATAATTTTTTAAAAACGCATTATGAAAAAAATAATTACGCTATTGTTCTTAATAACTATAGGAACTACCTATGCGCAAGTAGGTGTAGGAACACCTTTGCCAGATAACTCATCCCAATTAGATGTAGTATCTAACAGTAAAGGGGTCTTAATTCCCAGAATTTCACTTACAAACAGTACAGATGCGACTACAATTACTAACGGCAATGTTGTTAGTCTTTTAGTTTATAACACCAATACTGTGGTAGGAGATATTGCTCCTGGATATCATTATTGGGATGGGGCAAAATGGCAACGTATAGTCAGTCAAGAAGATATAGTTAATATACTAAATAACGACCCAGATGTATTACAAGACAACGGCGACGGTACCTTTACTCACACTGCTATCGATGGAACAATAGTGACTTTTGATGCCAACACCACTACATTAGTAGATAACGGAGACGGAACCTACATCATC